>NZ_LN650648.1:607934-911901 GCF_900002575.1 Romboutsia hominis
TATTAAAATATGGATCTAAATCATACACTCCTACTTTTACAGTTCTATCTTTTTCATTGGCATATAAAGTATTGTAGCTTGATATAGTTATTAAAAATACTATAATTAAAATTAATATACTTTTAATTTTGTGTTTTCCCATAGTCAATAATCTCCTTTTGCCCTTAAAAATATAATTCATAAAGTAGTGACCATAAACTTGTATTTTACTTAATTTAACTATATAAAAATTCTTATATGCTTTACACCCATTTTAATTTACTCCATATTAAAAATTAATATCTATCAAGCCCTTTATATTTATTAAAATATATTTCTTACTAATCACCCTTTATTTACCTTATTTTACCTTATATTTATTTTAGCACTTTCATACAAAAATTTTCATATATTTTATTTATTTTGTAATTTAATTTCATATTTTAGTTATATTACAATAATATTGTCGATTTAAAAACTTTACTTGAAATTTCATTATTATAAATAAAAAATCACTGATAGATAGTTCAAAAATCATTTATTTATTTTTATTGAGAATGCTTGGTTTTAACCTATATTTTAGTATATTTTTTATGAGTACTAAATTTTATGTAATTTGAATCTATGTAAATATTAGAGGAAAGATGTATTTTCTTGGTTGAAGAATAGTCTGAAACTAACGGTAAGTAAATTAAGTATAAGTTAATTATAAGAAATTAGTTTATAAAATATAAAATTTGAATATAATCAAGATAAAAACCAGCAGGAGGAAAAATGAGAAGGCCGCTTCTTATAATATTTATATTAGTATTAATAGTGTCATACCCTATAACTAATATTTTTTGTGAAGATGTTTATGAAGATAAATCTAATATAAATTTAATAGGTATAGTTAAAGGGAAAAAAACAAAAGCGAAATACGATGAATATATAATAGATAAATTCTTAGTAAGAGATTATACCAAGAGAAAAAATATTATGGTTGGATTAAAAGTAAATGTAGATGGAAAATTTAATTCTCTAAATAGTATGAAGTTTGATGATTTTGATTATGGTAAGTACTTGAGAAGCAATGGATATGAAGGAGTAATAAATTTAAATGATTATAAAGTTATAGGTGAAAGTAAGATTTTTAAATATTTAGGAAGATTAAAAATATATATAAGAAGTACAACTAGATATTTATACAAAGTTAATTCTGATTTTATAAATTCTTTGATATTAGGTGAAAAATATGAAATGACTAGTGAGCAAAAAGAAGTTTTTTCAAGAACAGGAACAAGTCATATAATTGCTATATCAGGACTTCATACGGGGATTTTATGTGTTTTTATAGCAATTTTAATAGGCAAAATTAATAAATATTATAAATTAATAATACTTATATCTCTACTAACACTTTACTCTATGATGATTGATAAGTCACCATCTATAATTAGAGCTATATTTTTTACTGCTATATTATACTTATCCATATTTACTGATAGGAAGAGAGATGGTATAAGTACATTATCATTCATAGGCATATTTTTAGTAATAAATAACCCATATATTATATATAATATAAGTTTCCAATTGTCTTTTCTTTCTACATTGTCTATAATATACTTTTACGGATATATAAATAAGAGCATCAATATGAGTTTAGTTTCAATAACTATAGCATCAAATATATTAACATTACCGATTATATATTATAATTTTAGTGGAATACCAATAAGTTCAATAATTAGTAATATTATAATAGTTCCTTTTATAGGCATTATTATGTATATGAGTATTGTAAGTGTAATTTTATTTAATGTAAACATGGGTATTTCTAAGCTTATAGCGTATTTTAATAATATTATAATAGATAATATATATTATATATTAAATAAAATAAGTGAGTTGGATTTTTTGTATTTAGAGATTGTAAATCCAAATTTGATATATGTAATAATTTACTATGTTGTAGTTTTTTCATATATGATATATAGAGAAATGAAAGTTATGAAGGAGCAGGCAAATGAATTACAAGGATATTATAGGCAATATTAAAAATAGAAACTTTGAAAATGTATATCTTTTTTATGGAAAAGAATATTATTTAATAGAAAATGCAATAAAAGTATTTAAAGAAAGTTTAAGCGAAGGAATGCTTGATTTTAACTTAGATATAATAGATGGAAGGGAAACTGCTATAGATCAGGTTATAAGTTCTATAGAGACACTCCCTTTTATGGATGATAAAAAAATAGTAATAGTAAAAGATTTTGAATTATTAAAAGGTAAAAAGAAGAACTTTAGCGATAGTGATGAAAAGTATTTTATAGACCATATAGATAATATACCAGATACAACTGTTTTAGTATTTATAGTATATGGGGATATAGATAAAAGAAAGTCACTAGTAAAAAAGATAGATAAAAAAGGAATAGTATTTAATTGTGATAAATTATCTGATATGGACTTATTTAAATGGGTTAGAAAAAAATTTGAACTCAATAATGTAATAGTAGAGAACTCTGAGATAATGTATTTTATAGAACAAGAAGGATATAGAGATAAAAGTAGTGAAAAAACATTATCGGATTTAGAAAATGAAATAAATAAAATAAGTTCGTTTGTAGGAAAGGGAAATATTGTAAGTAGAGAAGTAATAGATAAACTTTCCCAAAAGAAGGTAGAAAATGATATATTTAAGTTAATAGATTATATAGGTGAAAAAAATTCATCTAATGCCATGAAAATATTAAACGATATGATAAATGAAGGTGAATCTGTTTTAGGGATATTTTCTATGATAGCAAGACAGTTTAAAGTAGTTGTACAATCAAGAAAATTACAAAGTGATGGGTACACATCAAAAGTAATAGCTGAAAAACTGAAAATTCATCCATTTGTAGCTACGAAAGCTATAAAACAAAGTAGAAACTTTTCAGATGAAATAATAATAGATATGTTAAATTATATATTAGAATGTGATTATAAGATAAAAAATGGGTTAATTAGGGATACATTAGCAGTAGAGATGCTTGTTAGTAAATATTGTAAAAGAGAATTTAATAATGTAATATAAATGAACTCTAAATAGGGTTCATTTTTTATTTCTATATAAAAAATTTAGATATATATTGGTGAAATTTTATAAGGTAATTTTGAATTTTGAGCAAAACAAAAAACCCTTGAAATAAATCAAGGGTTTAAATCTATACTTAAACGGTTAATTAAGCGTTCATTCCGTTTAACTTTTGAGCTAACTTAGCAACTTTTCTAGCTGCAGCGTTCTTGTGTATAGTTCCTTTTGAAGCTACTTGTTGTATCTTCTTTTGAGCGAATTGGAATCTTTGAGTAGCTTCCTCTCTGTTTCCTGCAGTAACAGCTTCTTCGAATCTTCTTATTGCAGTTTTAACTTGAGATTTTCTAGCTCTATTTAAAGCAGTTTTCTTTTCGATAACTTTTATTCTCTTCTTAGCTGATTTTATGTTTGCCACCGTGGTTCACCCCCTCGTTTACTTTATTATCTTATTCATCGTCAACATATTAGATTTTAACAGAAATAAATCTAAAAATCAAGGATAATTATTTATAAGTTTATAATATCTTTTTGTTTTGACTTTTTAGATTATAACCTATATAAAAATAATTTACAACATCCAAATTAAATATTCAGAGATTTATAAATTTAAACTTTTTAAATATGATTTGGTTTTAAAATGCTAAAAACTGTCAACAATTATAAGTATCATTTAAATTACACCTGGAGGTTTAGTATGATTAATATAAGAACAGATTTAGCGCTAGAAGCAAGTGAAGTAGTTCAGGAAAGCCAAGAACCAAAAGAAATACCTGGAGTTAAATTAGATAAAAAAGAATTAGACAATGCAACAGTAACAATAGTTGAGATTATAAATGAACAAGGCGCAGAAATAATGAATAAAGGAATAGGAAAATATGTAACATTAGAAAGCAATTTAATGAAGTTTGATGATGATGAATCAAGAGAAGAGGTTATAACATACTTAAAAGATGAACTTGTAGATATATTAGGGACTGACAAAACTAAAAAAACATTAGTTATAGGGTTAGGAAATTGGAATATAACATCAGATGCTTTAGGCCCTAAATCAGTCTCTAAGACGTTAGTAACAAGACATATATTTAAAAATTACAATAAAGATTACGATGATGATTTTACAGAAGTATCAGCTCTGAGCCCTGGAGTAATGGGACTTACTGGTATAGAAACAAGTGAAACTGTAAAGTCATTAGTTGATAGAATAAAACCAGATAGAGTTATAGCAATAGATGCATTAGCATCTAGAAAAATGGAAAGAGTAAATCAAACTATTCAAATATCAACAGCAGGAATATCTCCTGGAGGGGGAGTTGGAAATAAAAGAAAAGCTTTAAATAAAGAATATTTAGGCGTAGATGTTATAGCGATTGGAGTTCCAACAGTAGTAGATGCAGCTACATTAACTAGTGATGTACTAGATTTAGCGATAGATAATCTTATAAATCAATCAGAGGGCGCAGATAACTTCTATAATATGTTAAAAACGCTTAAAGAAGAAGAAAAGTATCATCTTATTAAAGAATCATTAGAACCATATGATAAAAATCTTATAGTTACACCAAAAGATATAGACGAAACAATAGAAAACCTATCTATAATAATAAGCGAGGGCTTAAATAGGTCTCTTCATCCAGGGAGGATAACCAAGTAAGGAGGAGAAAATATGTTTAATAAACGCATTAAGACATCTATTGTGTCATGTGTGTTAATTTGTATTTTACCAACGGTCTCATATGCCATAAGTAAAGATGATTTCCTAAAATTTTTAGTTAATTCATCGTATCCAGAGGCTAAAGAAGAAGTAAAAGAAGATGAAAAAAAAGAAAGTACTAGTAAAGATGAAGAATATATAGAATTCTTTATAGGAGAAGAAAATATACCTACTATAAAGGAAGAAAATAATAGTGATGAAGAAGAAAGTAAGGAAGCTTCAAATACATTAGCATCAAATTACACTAACAACATAAGGATAACAAGAGAAAAACCAACAATGATGATATATCATTCTCATGCATCTGAAAGTTATTCAGATTCTCCAGAAAATAATTATAGATGCCAAGATAATAATAAGTCGATAGTATCTGTTGGAAGTCTTTTAACAGAAGAATTAAATAAAAAAGGATGGGGTATAGTTCATAGTACAAAGTATCATGATTTTCCAGATTATAACTCATCTTATTCAAATAGTCTAAAAACTATAAATAGCATAATGAGTGAACAAAATAGCATAGATATAGCCATTGACTTACATAGAGATGCTAGAACATTAGATACAAAGGCAAAAAAAGATAAAGAAACTAATAGAATGGTTGCTAATTATAATGGTGAAGAAGTAGCTAAGTTTTTATTTGTAGTTGGACAAAGAAATCCAAATGTAAAAGAAGTAAGAGCACTAGCTAATGATATTACAAATTTTGCAAAGAAAAAGTACCCAGATTTAGTTTTACCAGTAATAGAAAAGCCATATGGTAAATTTAATCAGTATGTAGCTGATAATCATATTCTTATAGAAGTAGGAAGTAATGGGACAACCTTAGAACAGGCTCAAAATAGTGTAAAATATATAGCTAATGTACTAGACGAATATTTTAAAGAAAAGAAGTAGACTTGAAGTATGAGTAGAGTTGAAAGAAATATACAAAAAAAAATAAAGAAAAGAAAAAGAAAATTCATAAGTAAAGTACTATTTATATTGCTTATGACTGCAAATTTATTTATATGTATATTTACAATAAATCAAAGTGCCAAAAGTATGTTAGGTGAGGATACATATAATATAGAAGAAAATATTAAAGATTTACAAAAATTTATAGAAAATAAGTTAGAGATACTTTCAGATAAGACTAAAAAACTAATCTCTCAACTTAATATATAGTAAAAAATAAGACTTATAGGCACTTAAGTCTTATTTTTTGTCCTTATTATTTACATAAATGCGGATATATTATAAAATAAAAGTTATGATAAATAAGAATAAAATTTTTAAGTATTAAAAAGGAGGAATAAAGGTGGACAGTAAACAAAGTAGAACTAGAAACTTTAGTATAATAGCACATATAGACCACGGTAAGTCTACCTTAGCAGATAGATTAATACAAAAAACTGGACTTGTTAGTGAAAGAGAAATGAAAGATCAATTACTAGATAATATGGATCTTGAAAGAGAAAGAGGAATCACTATAAAGTTACAAAATATTAGGTTAGTTTATAAGGCTAAGGATGGAAATGAATATTATTTAAATCTTATAGATACTCCAGGTCATGTTGACTTTAACTATGAGGTATCAAGAAGTTTAGCAGCTTGTGAAGGTGCATTATTAGTAGTGGATGCAGCACAAGGTGTTGAAGCTCAAACATTAGCTAATGTTTATTTAGCGTTAGATCAAGATTTAGAAATACTACCAGTTATAAATAAGATAGACCTTCCAAGTGCTAGACCAGATGAAATAAAGACAGAAATAGAAGATATAATAGGACTTGATGCAAGTGATGCACCTTTAATATCAGCTAAAAGTGGTTTAAATATAGAAGATGTATTAGAAGCCATAGTAGAAAAAGTACCAGCACCACAAGGTGATAAAGATGCTCCTTTAAAAGCTTTAATATTTGACTCATATTACGATGCATATAAAGGTGTTGTAGCGTATGTTAGAGTTTATGAAGGAACTGTTAAAAAAGGTATGACTATAAAAATGATGAATACTAACAAAAAGTTTGAGGTAACTGAAGTTGGTGTTATGGCTCCTGGTCAAAGAGAACTTGATGAGTTAGCTGCAGGAGATGTTGGATACATAGCTGCAAGTATAAAGGATATAAGAAGTTGTCAAGTTGGTGATACAATAACAGATGCAAATAATCCAACTGATGAACCTATGCCAGGATACAAAAAAGCTACTCCAATGGTTTATTGTGGTATATACCCAGGTGAAGGTGAAAAGTACGAAAATGTAAGAGATGCATTAGAAAAAATGCAAATAAATGATGCAGCGCTGGAATTTGAGGCTGAAACTTCAGCTGCATTAGGATTTGGATTTAGATGTGGGTTCTTAGGTCTACTTCATATGGAAATAATCCAAGAAAGACTAGAAAGAGAATATGACTTAAACTTAGTAACAACAGCACCATCTGTTATATACAGAGTTACTAAAAATGATGGGGAAGTTGTAATGATACAAAATCCAACAAACTTACCAGAACCATCAGAAATAAATATGATAGAAGAGCCAATCGTTAAAGGTGATATAATAGTTCCTAAAGATTATGTTGGTACTGTTATGGAGCTTTGTCAAGAAAGACGTGGAACAATGATAAATATGGAATACATAGATGAAAAGAGAGTTATGCTTCATTATGATTTACCACTAAATGAAGTTGTTTACGATTTCTTTGATGCATTAAAGTCTAGAACAAGAGGATATGGATCTTTAGATTATGAAATTAAGGGATACACTCCTTCTAAACTTGTTAAGCTTGATATATTAATAAATAAAGAGCAAGTAGATGCACTTAGCTTTATAGTACATGAATCTCGTGCTTATCCAAGAGGTAAAGCTATGTGTGAAAAATTAAAAAATGAAATACCAAGACATCAGTTTGCAGTTCCTATACAAGCAGCTGTTGGAAATAAAGTTGTTGCTAGAGAAACTATAAGTGCACTTAGAAAAGACGTTTTAGCTAAGTGTTACGGAGGAGATATATCTCGTAAGAAGAAACTTCTTGAAAAGCAAAAAGAAGGTAAGAAACGTATGAGACAAATCGGATCTGTAGAAGTTCCTCAAAAGGCCTTTATGTCAGTATTAAAATTAGATGAATAATAGCTAAAGTCAAAGGATTTTTCCTTTGGCTTTTTTATTATAAGTTCTATTAACTAAAATCGTGTGTAAAACCTGTCCTCATATCTAAATTCTAATAATAGATAAAAACTTGGGAATACTAAAAAATGCAAAGTATACAAAAATATCATAAATATAAACAGCACAAGGAGGACATATATGAATGGTAAGCTTAATAGTACCATAGGACTACCAGCAGCTCTTTCAACAGTTGTTGGTATGGTTATAGGGTCTGGAGTATTTTTTAAGCCTCAAGCAATATACACGGCAACCAATGGTGCACCAGGTCTTGGTATAATAGCATGGATATTAGGTGGTATTATAACTATTACAGCAGGATTAACTGCAGCCGAAGTATCAGCAGCTATACCTAAAACTGGTGGAATGATGACTTATCTCAGTGAAATATATGGAGAAAAAATAGGATTCTTGACAGGATGGATGCAAACGGTATTATATTTTCCAGGTACTATTGCAGCGCTTGCAGTTATATTTTCGCAACAGGTATCAGAACTTATGGGTTATGGTCCACAAAATATGGTAGTAGTTTTACCAGTATCTTTAGGAATAATAATATTTATAGCTTTGCTAAATACAGTAGGATCATCTTTTGGTGGATTTATACAAACTGTATCTACTATCTGTAAGTTATTACCTTTAATACTTATAATAATATTTGGATTTATAAAAGGAAATGGAAACCCAATATTAACACCATTAGTAGGAGGTGAAACTACTGTCATAGGATCTTTAGGACAAGTATTAATAGCTACACTATTTGCTTATGATGGTTGGATAAATGTTGGAGCTATAGCTGGTGAAATGAAAAGTCCAGAAAAAAATTTACCTCTAGCTATAGTTGGAGGTTTATCAATAGTTATGGCTGTATATATATTGATAAATTTAGCATATTTATGGGTAGCGCCAGCATCAGAACTTGCTACATCAGTAGCTCCAGCTGCACTTGTTGCACAAAAAATATTTGGAAATACAGGTGGAAAATTAATATCCATAGGTATACTAATATCAGTATTTGGTGCTCTAAATGGATATTTACTTACAGCACCTAGGGTACCATATGTACTTTCAAAAGAGGGATTATTACCAGGATCAAAAATATTTTCTAAGTTAAATAAAGGTGGTTCTCCATACAACTCTATTTGGTTAATAGCCGGTCTTGGATGTATATATGCTTTATCTGGACAATTTAACCTGTTAAGTGATCTAACTATATTTATAATATGGGTATTTTATATATTTACTTTCTATGGAGTAGTTAAGCTTAGAAAAGAAAAACCAGATATGGTAAGACCTTATAAGGTTCCATTATACCCAATTGTTCCTATTGTTGCTATACTAGGTGGACTTTTTGTTATAATAAATCAATTAATAACAATGACTTTAGTTTCATTAGGAGGAATAATAGTTACACTTATTGGTTTACTAGTATATTCTTATAAAATTAAATTAAGATAAGTAAAAGGCATCTTTACATTTAGGTGCCTTTTATATATTTTAAATTAATAAAGCATTTTTAAATAGATAACAACTATCACATATATATTGTTATAATATAGTAAAATATATTTAATAATGTAAGCAATATATGAATAGGAGAAAAATAAATGTTAGGATTATATATACATATTCCATTTTGTGTGAGTAAGTGTAACTACTGTGACTTTAATTCATACAAATTAGATGTAAACTTAAAGAAAAGATACATAGATGATTTAAAAAAGGAAATGGAACTTTATAAGAAAGATATAGAAAAAGAAAATTATGAAAAAGAAATATGTAGTATATTTTTAGGGGGAGGAACTCCAAGCATACTAACATCTAATGAAATTGAAGAAATATTTAATAATATTTATAAGAACTTCAATATAAAGGATAATGCTGAAGTAACTATGGAGTGCAATCCAGGAACATTAACAAGAGAAAAATTAGAAACTATGAAAAAGTGTGGAGTAAACAGATTAAGTATAGGTCTTCAGGCAGTGCAAAATAATAAATTAAAGGAAATAGGAAGAATCCATACATATGAAGAGTTTGAGAAAAATTATAAAGAAGCTTTAGAGGTTGGTTTTGATAATATAAATGTAGATTTAATGTATGCACTTCCAAATCATAACATTGATGAATGGAAAGAAAGCTTAGAAAAAATTATTTCATTAAACCCATCACATATATCAGCTTATTCACTTATATTAGAAGAGGGCACAAAGTTATATGATATGTATGAAGACAATGAATTTGAACTTATAGATGAAGATACAGATATAAATATGTATAATCACACAATAAATTACCTAAAACAAAATGGGTACAATCAATATGAAATATCAAACTATTCAAAGCCAGGTTTTGAGTGTAAGCATAATATACTATACTGGAAGTGTTATCATTATATAGGGTTAGGTGCAGGGGCATCTGGATATCTAGGAAATATTAGATATAATAATGTAGAAAATCTAGATGAGTATCATAATATGATAGAAAAAAATGAAAAACCTATAAGCAATTTAGAAAATTTAAGTATAGAAGATAAAATACAAGAAAAAATATTTATGGGACTTAGAATGAATGAAGGGATATATTTTGAAGACTTTAAAAAAGAATTTAATATAGAATTCAAAAATAAATATAATAAGCAAATTGAGGATTTGAAAAATAAAGACTTAATAAAAGAAAGTAAAGTAGGTATTAAGCTTACCCAAAAGGGACGAGAAATATCAAATTCTGTATTTGTTGAATTCATAAATTAATTAGAAAGTGTTGACAAGAATAAAATAAAATGATATATAATATATATAATCTTTTTAGCACTCGAAAGTAGTGAGTGCTAACAGCGAGGAGTGAAGGTGATGGAATTAAATGAAAGAAAATTAAAGATCCTCAAAGCTATAGTTAAAGATTATATAGAAACAGCTGAGGCTGTAGGCTCACGAACTATATCAAAAAAACATGACTTAGGTGTAAGTGCTGCCACTATAAGGAATGAAATGGCTGACCTTGAAGAATTAGGATATTTAATCCAGCCACATACCTCGGCAGGTAGAGTTCCATCTGAGAAAGGATACAAGCTTTATGTAGATTCTCTTATGAGTCAAAGTGAACTTAGTGACGAAGAGAAAATTTTAATAGAGAGTTGTATAAATAAAAATGTTAATGATATAAGAGATTTAATTCATGAGACTTCTAAGCTATTATCAGAAATTACTAATTATACAACTGTAGCTGTTACTAAAAACTTAGTTAATCAAAGTGTTATAAAACACATACAGTTAGTTAGTATGAGTGATAACAACATTTTATTAATAGTTGTTACAGATAAAGGTGATATAAAAAATGTAAATTTAGCTACTAACACTCATTTAGATCAATCAAAATTAAACATAATTTCTGACAATCTAACTAGAAAATTATCAGGAAAAAGTATAGTTGATTTAGATGAAAAACTTATAGCATTTATAAAATATGAAATAAGTGAACATGCAGTGTTAATAGATGAATTAATAGATGCACTAAATTTTGATACCAATGATGATACATCAATTTCACTAAGTGGAGCAACTAATATATTTAACTATCCCGAATTTAATGATGTACTTAAGGCCAAGTCATTTTTACATATGCTAGAACATAAGGAAATGATATCTAGTATGGCTAAGTCAAAAGGTATACAGAAGGATAATGTTAATATAATCATTGGTAGTGATAATGATTTTGAGTTAGCGCAAGATTGTAGTATAGTTACAGCAACTTATAATATAAGTAGAGATCTAGTAGGGCGTATAAGTTTTATAGGGCCTACAAGAATGGACTATGCTAAGATTTATACAATTGTTAATTATATGAGTTTGATTTTTAACAAAAAATAGATTAAGGGGTGTAACATATTGCAAGAAAATAATTTAGAAAAAGAAAATGTAAAAGAAGAATTAGAAACTTCAAGTGAAATTGAAGAAACGACTGAGGAAGTTGTAGAAGACAATGTTACAGATATAAATGACAAATTAGAAGAAAATAAATTAAGAGAAGAATTAGAGGCTCTTAATGATAAGCATCAAAGACTTCAAGCAGAATATGCAAACTATAGAAGAAGAACAAATGAAGAAAAAGAAACTATAGGATTATTTGCAAATGAAAAAATACTAAACGATATAATACCTGTTATCGATAGTATGGAAAGAGCTTTAGAAGCTTGTGATGACAAAGAAGGAAGTATGTACCAAGGAATAGACTTAGTATATAAGCAACTTCAAGGAATACTTACAAAGTATGGAGTTGAAGCAATAGAAGCTGAAAATGCAGACTTTGATCCAAATTTACACTTAGCAGTAATGCAAGAAAGTGTTGATGGAGTTGAAGCAAATAAGGTTGTAATGGTACTTCAAAAAGGATACAAACTAGGAAATAAAGTATTAAGACCAAGTATGGTTAAAGTATCTTGCTAGTTTGATATAAATAGCAATAAAGTTTAAGAATTTAGCTAAAATATATCTTATGTTCTAGCAAAATTAGAACTTAGATATTTAAATATATAAAATAAATAATAACTAAATTCTATATAGAATAAAAATCATAAAAAATTATTTAGGAGGAATTTGGTCATGGGAAAAATAATAGGAATTGACTTAGGAACAACAAACTCTTGTGTAGCAGTATTAGAAGGTGGAGAACCACAAATAATAACTAATGCAGAAGGTATGAGAACTACTCCATCAGTAGTAGCATTTACTAAGGACGGAGACAGAATAGTAGGGGAGCCTGCAAAAAGACAAGCTGTTACAAATGCAGATAGAACTATAATATCAATAAAAACTCACATGGGAACAGATTACAAAGTTAATATAGATGGTAAAGATTATACACCACAAGAAATATCAGCTATAATCTTACAAAAATTAAAAGCAGACGCAGAAAGCTACTTAGGGCAACCTGTAACTGAAGCTGTTATAACAGTTCCAGCATACTTCACAGATGCTCAAAGACAAGCAACAAAAGATGCAGGTAGAATAGCAGGACTTGATGTTAAGAGAATAATAAATGAGCCAACTGCTGCTGCACTTGCTTATGGTATGGATAAGTTAGACCAAGATAAAAAAATATTAGTATTTGACTTAGGTGGAGGAACATTTGACGTTTCAGTTCTTGAAATAGGAGATGGAACTTTCGAAGTTTTAGCTACTGCTGGTAACAACAGATTAGGTGGAGATGACTTTGACCAAGTATTAATAGACTACTTAGCTGAAGAATTCAAAAAAGCTGAAGGTGTAGACTTAAGAAATGATAATATGGCTCTTCAAAGATTAAAAGAAGCTGCTGAAAAGGCTAAAAAAGAGTTATCATCAACAATGACAACTAATGTAAACTTACCTTTCATAACAGCTACTGCTGAAGGTCCAAAACACTTAACTATGGATATATCAAGAGCTAAGTTTGATGAGTTAACTGCTCATTTAGTAGAAAAAACTATGGAACCAACAAGAAGGGCATTACAAGATGCAGGTCTTTCAACTTCTGATATAGATGATGTATTATTAGTTGGTGGTTCTACAAGAATACCAGCTGTTCAAGAAGCTGTTAAGAAATTCATAGGAAAAGAGCCACACAAAGGATTAAACCCAGACGAATGTGTTGCTGCAGGTGCTGCTATACAAGCAGGTGTATTATCTGGAGATGTTAATGATTTATTACTTCTAGATGTTACTCCATTATCATTAGGTATAGAAACTATGGGTAACGTAATGACTAAAATAATAGAAAGAAACACTACAATACCAACTAAGAAGTCACAAGTATTCTCAACTGCTGCTGATAACCAAACTGCTGTTGATATACATGTTCTTCAAGGTGAAAGAAGTATGTCATATGATAACACTACTTTAGGTAGATTCCAATTAACTGATATACCACCAGCTCCAAGAGGAATACCTCAAATAGAAGTTACTTTCGATATAGATGCTAACGGTATAGTTCACGTTACTGCTAAAGACTTAGGAACTGGAAAAGAGCAAAAAGTTACTATAACTTCTGGAACTAATTTAAGTGAAGAAGAAATAGAAAAGAAAGTTAAAGAAGCTGAAATGAATGCTGAAGCTGATAAGCAAAAGAAAGATAAAATAGAAGCATTAAACCAAGCTGATTCAACTATATACCAAACAGAAAAAACTTTAAATGAATTAGGTGACAAAGTAAGCGCTGAAGATAAGAGTGCTATAGAAGCTGCAATAGCTGAACTTAAGGCAGTTAAAGATAAAGAAGAGTCAACAGGTGAAGAAATAAGAAAAGCTATGGATGAAGTTATGAACAAATTCCATAAGGTTTCTGAAATGATGTATCAACAAGCACAAGCTGAGGCTGGGGCTCAGGGTGGCGAAACTGGTCAAGGTGCTCAAGACGATAACGTTGTAGATGCTGACTTCACAGAAGTAAATGACGAAAAATAGGTTACGAAAATATATAGTTTAATATATAATAGAAAAGAGTATCTTTTCATAAGTAGATAGTTATATACTAATACTTAAAAATAATAATAGCTTGTAGTATGATATTCTACAAGCTATTATTTTGTAATAATAAAGGTGGTGACAAATAATGAGTGCTAAGAGAGATTATTATGAGGTGCTTGGTGTAGATAAAAGTGCCGATGCTCAAGCCCTTAAAAAAGCATATAGAAAACTTGCTATGAAGTATCACCCAGATAGAAATCCTGGTGATAAAGAAGCAGAAGAAAAATTCAAGGAAATAAATGAAGCGTACGAAGTATTATCAGATGATAGTAAAAGACAAATGTACGATCAATTCGGACATGATGGTGTAAACGGTCAAGGAGGATTTGGTGGCCAAGGAGGATTTGGTGGTCAAGGATTCGGTGGATTTGAAGATATATTTGGTGACATGTTTGGTGATATATTCGGAGGTGGATTTAGCAGTGGTAGAGCCAGAAGAAGAGGTCCAGAGCGTGGAGCAGATATAAAACAAAGTGTTAGTATAAGCTTTGAAGAAGCTGCATTTGGAAAGAAAGTATCTGTAAAGATAAATAGAAGTGAAGAGTGCGAAGAATGCCATGGAAGCGGAGCTAAGCCAGGAACATCTAAGAAAACTTGTCCAACATGTAATGGTACTGGAGAAGTTAGAACTGTTCAAAGAACTCCATTTGGTAATATAGCATCAAGTAGACCTTGTAGTGCTTGTAATGGAGAAGGTGAAGTTATAGAATCACCATGTCCAAAGTGTCACGGTAAGGGATATAATAGAAAAGTTAAGACTATAGAAGTTGATATACCAGCAGGTATAGATGATGGACAAATGATAAAATTATCAGGTCAAGGTGAAGTTGGATCTAAAGGTGGACCAAGAGGAGATTTATATATAATAGTTAATGTTAAACCTCATCCATTATTTACAAGAGAAGGAACTGACATATACTTTGATATGCCAATAACATTTGTTCAAGCTGCATTAGGAGATGAAATAGAAGTTCCAACACTAGATGGAAAAGTTAAGTATACAATACCAGAAGGAACTCAAACTGGAACTGTATTTAGACTAAGAGAAAAAGGTATACCAAGACTTAGAGGTAACTCAAGAGGTGACCAATATGTTAAGGTTATAGTTGATACTCCTAAGAAATTAAATGAAAAGCAAAAAGAAATACTAAGAGAATTTGCTAAAGAATGTGGAGAAGATGTTCACGAAAAGAAAAAGACTTTTGGACAAAAAATAGAAGACATGTTTAAAAGAAAGTAATTTATAAACAAGTAAATATAACAAAAGATAAAAGAGACATAGTTTAAACTATGTCTCTTTTTTTTAAAATGTACACATTTCATAATATAATTTAAAAAATTATAGAATAAAATTTACTCATTTTTTAATCTTTATAAATATATTCTCTTGTCATACTTATTTCATTATTAACACCTTTGCTCATTAAGATCTGATGTAGGTCTATAACTCCATTATTAAAACAAGCAGCACAAGAAGAAAGGTATAAGTCCCACATTCTTACGAATTCTTCATCAAACATATCCTCTACAACATCTCTTTGTTTATCAAAGTTTTTATACCACTCAACTAAAGTTTTAGTATAATGTCTTCTTAAACTTTCAACATCTAATGTATAAAAATTATATTTAGGAAGTAAGTCTATAATTTCACGTAGTGAAGGAATAACTCCACCTGGGAATATGTATTTTCTAATCCAAGCATCGCCAGGAGATTCAACTAAACCACTTATATAATGTAATAAGAATAACCCTTTAGGTTTTAATACACTATTTACATTTTTAAAGTATAAATCATAGTGTTCACGACCAACATGTTCTAACATACCAACACTTACAATTTTATCAAACATCATACCAGATGTTTCAAGATTTCTATAGTCCATAAGTTTTACTTGTAAATAGTCTTGAAGTCCTTCCTCTACTATTCTTTCATTAAATCTTTTATATTGTTCCTCACTTAGTGTAATACCAGTTCCTTTAATTTTATATTTCTTAGCGGCTTCTATAAGAAGATATCCCCAACCACATCCTATATCTAGTAAAGTTTCACCTTCTGATAGATCTAATTTTTTTAAAATATGATGTATTTTGTTCATTTGAGCTTGGTATAAAGTATCATCATCATTTTCGAAGTAAGCACAAGAATAACTTAAAGTATCGTCTAGCCAAAGGCTATAGAAATCATTTCCTATATCATAGTGAGAACAAACCTCTAATTTTTGATTCTTTTCATTTCCTGCTTTATGGAATAGTTTTGATAATTTTGCAAAGTTAGTATGAAAATGTTCTTTTTGACAGCTAAATAAAGCATCTAAGACTAGTAGTAAATCACCATCAATATCAATATCTTTTTTCATGTATGCTTCCCCTAAAGCTAACGATGTACTATTTAATAAATCTTTTTTACTAATTGGCTTATTAAAGTAAACCTTAAACTTAGGCTCATCTTGCCCAATTAAGAATTCTTCTCCATCCCAAAGTTTTACCTCAAATGTACTTGAGTCAAGTTTTGAAAGAAATTCTTTTATAAATATTTTGTCTATGCTGTTCATAATAATTTTTCACCTCTATAAAAACCATACCCAAAAATTACCATATGAAAACAAAATATTATATAAAAAAATAGAAATATATTTAAATACATTCCTATTTTTTAATTTTATATAGATATTATCGCTAATGTTTGAAGTTGGGTAAATATACCCTGAGAAAGGTCTGAGATAGTTTTTTTATTCATATCCATCTCCTTTAAAGCCAGGAATGTTATGAATGCATTTAATAAAACTTTTTCATAAATATAAAAGTATGTATATTTATCGTTTAAATACTCTTTATTTCTTATAGATTCATTTATAAGATTAAGTTCATCAACTGTAGCATGAGTTACTGCCATAACAGTAGTTGAATCTATATTTTCATCTTTTACTGATTTAAATTTTTGAAGTGAGAAAGTATTTAAATCTACTAAAACTTTATGTATATCTTTAAAATTTTTGTCTTTTAATTCATCCTTAGTTTTTATTAACAAAATATTAGAACGGTTTGTTATATCATCTATTTTTTCCTTATAAAATCCAAGTAGTGAATTTAATTTTATATTGTCTTCTATTTCTTTATTATCATCTTTAAGTTGCAAATTCTTATATTTATCTGATACTTTTTGTATATCTTTAAATAACTTTAATCTCTCAAATCTTTCCATAATAAACCCCCTTAAGTTGTTATTATATATACTATATAGTATAAATCATTGGAAATATATAATAAAGAAAATGTTTTTTAGATTGTATTTTCAATTGAAAAGGAATTTATTTTTAGAAAAAAATAAATAATTTAAATTTTGGTAAAAAAATTAATAATATAAGATAGAATTAAATTAAGGTAGCATTTATAATATAATTAAGTTAAAAAATTACCATGTTATAATTAGATTTACTAAGGAGGAGAAGCATGTATTTTGTAGGAGTGGATATTGGAGGAACAGGAATACAAGCAGGGATAGTTAATGAAAATGGTGAAATACTTTTTAGAAAAGAGTGTAAGACTAATTCTTTAGATGGATTTGAAAATGTTATGAATGATATAGAATATTTAGTGAGGGGATTACTAAAAGAAAATAATTTAGATATGAGAGATATAAAGTCTATAGGATTTGGTGTACCAGGTTTTATAAATAAACAAGGTATGGCAACTGCTGTAAACTTAGGTTGGGAAGACGTTAATTTTATAGAGTCTTTAAAAAATAGATTTAATGAAGTTGATGTGTATGCTGAAAACGATGCAACAGTTGCAGCATTGGCAGAAGCTAAATCAGGAAGTATGAAAGGAAAAAATTGTGCTGTTATGTATACACTAGGAACTGGTGTAGGTGGTGGAATAATAATAAATGGTAAAGCATTTTCAGGTGCACATGGTATGGGATCTGAACTAGGGCATGTTATAATAGGTGAGAATTACTTTGACTGTAATTGTGGAAATAACGGGTGCTTGGAAACTTTCTGCTCGGCAACAGCCATAATAAAGTATGCACAAAGGCTAATAAAAGAAGGAAGAGCAAGCATAATATTGGATATGGTAAATGGTAATTTAGAAGATATAAATGCTAAGATAGTATTTGATGCTTATAGAGAAAATGATGAAGTAGCAGTAGAAACTATAAATAGATTTAAACTTTACTTATCCAAGGCAATAGCTAATATAGTAAACACATTAGACCCAGATATAATATCACTAGGTGGAGGAGTGTCAAGAGCTAGTGATATTATACTTTCTGGATTAAAAGAATTAGTAAGAGAGCAGCTTGTATTTAAAAACAATGAATTTGCAGACATAGTATGTGCAAATTTAGGAGCCGATGCAGGTATAATAGGAGCAGCATTTTTAAGTTAAAAATAAATATAACTATCTGAAAATAAATCTTAAGAAAAAATATTCTTAAGATTTATTTTTATGTAAATTTTTAAAGGTAACACTTAGGACATAGTATTTCTTTTAATTTTTATTTAAAGTTAACATTACAATGAGGGATTAAATAAAGTGATTATACTTTTACTATAAAAATTTTTCTAATAAAAATTAGATATTATCTAGAATATGATAAATCGTAATCTCTATTTTTAGTATATAAGCAAGAATATACAAATTATGACAAAAAGGTATTATATAATAAAAATATCATAAAGCATAAGATTACTAAGGGAGTGTGTGTATTGAGTAAAAAACTTATTTTAATATGTGATGACCAAGAAACAATACATGAAACAATAGGTCAGTATCTAAAATCTGAGGGAATGGATTATATATCAGCATATGATGGATTAGATGGAGTAGAAAAAGTTAATAGGTATAATCCAGATTTAATACTATTAGATTTAATGATGCCTAAAATGTTTGGAACTGATGTATGTAAAGAAATAAGAAAAAATAGTAATGTACCTATAATAATGCTTACAGCCAAGGGGGAAACTGTAGATAGAATAATAGGTCTTGAAATAGGTGCAGATGATTATATTACAAAGCCATTTTCACCAAGAGAAGTAGTTACAAGAATAAAAACAGTGTTAAGAAGAAGTGGAAATAGTGATATTTCGAAACATAAAAATGTAATAGTACAAGGTAATTTGAAGATTGATATAGAAAGTCATGAAGTTTATATAGATGGTAATTTAGTAAGTATAACACCAAAAGAAATGAAAACATTTTATATGTTGGCTTCTAATTCAGGAAAGACTTTAACTAGAGAATATATATTATCAGAAGTATGGGGATATGATTACTTTGGAGATACAAGAGTTGTAGACACTCAAATAAAAAGACTTAGAAAAAAAATTAGTCAATTTGAAGTTGATTGGGAAATAAAATCTATTTACGGTGTTGGATATAAGTTTGAGGTAATTTAATGAGTAAGTGTCTATTTAAGAAAATATATAAGACTATTGGACTATCAAGTATAGTATTTGCCTTTATTTCAATATTATTTTGTAGTGTTATAGTCAAGCAGTATTTTATAAAAATAGAAATGGAAGAAATTGAACAAAAGCTAGATGAGACTATATATAGATATCATGGGGAAAATCATCAATTAGCTGAGCGATTAAAAATAGCACTAGGAAGTGGGATTATAATAAATGGATATGACTTTCTTGGCAAACAGGCATTTAGATATTACACTATAGATGAGTCAAAGCATAATATTGACTACGAAAAAGTAAATGAAACAATAGGTAAGCAAATAAAACATATATTAGATGGAGAATCAATAAAAGGCGTAACTAAAGTTGATGGAATAGATGGTAATTCAATTTTTGTAGCCAAACCTATAATTCAGGATGAAAAAGTATTTGGGGCTGTAATTGCTATAAAACCGCAAAGTGAACTAAATAAAACCTTACTAAGTTTTTATACCATATTGATAGTTAGCTTAATATTGCTTTTAATATCTACAGCTGTTCCTGTATATTTAGTAACAAAAAAAACATTAAAGCCTTTGAAAGATATAACAGATGTTACTATTAATATGTCTAAAGGAGATTTTTCAAAAAGAATAGATGAAAGTGAAAGTAAAGATGATGAATTTGGAGAGCTAATAAAGGCATTTAACTATTTATCATATAAATTAGAACAAAATGATAAAGATATAAAATTACTAGAAAAAATGCGAAGAGATTATGTAGCTAATATATCTCATGAATTAAAAACTCCGATAACATCTATTAGAGCAGTGGCAGAATCATTAAATGATGACATGATAGACTGGGTAGATAGAAAACGATATTATAGCATGATACTTAGAGAGTCAGTAAGACTACAAGCTTTAATAAAAGATATGTTAGAATTATCAAGGCTTCAAAATCCTAATGAAGTAATTGAAAAACAATCACTTTGTATGGGATGTATAATAAAAGAAGTGAGGGAAAAATTTGAAGTAATAGCTGAAGATTTAGATATAAATTTTATAACACCATCTGAGGAAGTTAAATATAATAAGGTATTTACAAATTATAACCGAGTAATACAGGTACTTGTAATACTATTAGATAATGCTTTTAAGTTTACAGATGAAGAAGGAACAGTTTCTGTAGAAATTGAAGAAGAAGAGGAGTTTATTAAGGTAATAGTGTCAGATACAGGCTCTGGAATAGAGGATGAAGATTTATTATTTGTATTTGATAGATTTTATAAAGCAGATAAATCTAGAAAATCAGAAGGAACAGGAATAGGACTATCCATAGCAGCTGAGATAATGACTAGATTAGATGAGAAAATATATGTAGAGTCTGAGGTAGGAGTTGGTTCTAGGTTTATATTTACACTACATTACAAGTAAAATTAAAGTAGGTGCATTTAATGGAGATATTCATATTTATATTAATAACAAATCTTATAGATAAAAATAGTGGAAATGATAATGTAAGAAATAGAAAGTATAATAGTTTTAATCCTAATTCTAATAATATAAATAATAATACTTTTATGGACAACTATAATGGTTTTAATATTCAAGATTGTGAATGCAATGACTTTGGCCATGATTTTTGTGGTGATACTATAATGGATTCTAGTTGTGATTGTAATTGTGATTAAAAAGGAGCTTATGCTCCTTTTTTATTACAAAAAATCTTAAAAATTAAATTCTTACTAAAAATGACAGAAGTTTGACATAAAAAAGACACAATTATATTTTAAAATTAAGGGGAAGAGTCAAGCAAAAGAGATGTTTAGGAGGAAGTTATGCAAAGTCAAATACACAAAAATTCTAAAAAAACATGGCTAGAAACTTGGGAACCAAAAACTAAGACTTTGACAGCTTTTATATGGTTAATAGGCATGTTATTTTTAGACAATCCGATTATTGTAGGAATTATATTAATTAGTTTATTTGTAATATGTATGTTATCCAATAAAAATATAAAACAAGTATTTAATAGTTTAAAGATAGTATTACCTTTTGTTATATTTTCAATGATTACATTAATATTTAGTAATGGATTAAATATTAGAGAAGAAGCTGTTAATTTTGCTATGATTTTGGGCTTAAGAGTATTAGCATCAGCGATAATTATACTAATTCTAGTATCAACGCAATCATTCCAAACATACCTAAATAGCATGAACTCGTTAAACCTACCACCAGTATTTATGACAACTTTGTTTTTAACAACAAGATATACAACATTTTTAATGAATGAATTCAAACATATAAAAAATGCACTTAAATCAAGGTTATTTAAGGCAAAGGGAAACAAAAATACTATAAATACTTATGCAAATGTGTGTGGTGGAATGATAGTCAAAGGAATAGACAGATCAGAAGCTGTGTATAAGGCAATGAAGTCAAGAGGATTTTGTGGAACTATGCCAGTAGATAATCCTAAGCCTATAACAAAAAATGATTTAATAAAACTTTTATCATCAATTATTTTAATAATAATTATTGTTATGATAGATAGTAATATTTAAAACTTACAAATATGAAGAAGTAATTATTATAAAAAATTACAGTTAAAAACATATAAGGAACATAAATTATTAAAGATAACTTTGCTATATAAAATGGGGGATATTATGAATGCAATAGAGATTAACTCATTATCTTATAGATATCAAGATGGAACAAGGGCGCTTAATAACGTGAGTATAGATATAAAAAAAGGAAGTAAGGTTGCAATATTGGGTGCAAATGGAAGTGGTAAAAGCACATTATTACAACATTTAAATGGACTTATAATGCCACAAAATGGAGAAATAAATATATTAGGTAGAATTATAACTAATTCAAATATAGATGAAATAAGAAAGGACGTAGGATTATTATTTGATAATCCAGACAATCAGTTATTTTCAACAACGGTATATAATGATATAGCTTTTGGGCCAACAAACTTAAGACTTCCAAAGGATGAGGTTAAAAGAAGGGTTGATGAAGCAATAAGATTAGTAGATATAGAAAATTTAAAGGATAAATCTCCATGTAACTTAAGCTTAGGGCAGAAAAAGCGTGCAGCAATAGCAGGGTTACTTGCTATGAATCCTAAAATACTACTTATGGACGAGCCATTTTCGGGACTTGACCCAATATCACTAAATCAGTTCTTTAAAATACTAAAAAGTTTGTCAGATGATGGATGTACTCAGTTAATAAGCACACATGATGTAGATATTGCATATTGGTGGGCTGATTATATAGTTATAATTCAAAAGGGTAATATAATAGCTAAAGGTAGCACAAAGCTATTAGAGGACAAAAAACTCATGAAAGAGTCAGGTTTAGTAAGACCTACTATTGCAGAAATTTTCGCCGATACTGGTATGTATCCAAAAACTGCAAAAGAAGGAAATAGAATTCTTATAAAAGAGGGGGGAATATAATGCATATTTCAGAAGGGGTATTAAATACACCTACAGTAGTTGTAACTACTATAGCTGCAGTAGGGCTAATTGCATATTCTGCTAAGGGAGTAAAAAGTGAAGAAATACCTAAAATAGCACTTATGACAGGAGTATTTTTCACAGGTTCATTGATACATATACCTATAGGTCCTGCATCAATACACTTACTATTATCAGGAATTATAGGTATGATTTTAGGAAGACGGACACCAATATCAATTTCACTAGCACTCATACTTCAATTATTCTTATTTCAATTTGGAGGTCTTACAAGCTTTGGTGCAAATGTATTAAATACATCCTTGCCAGCAATGCTTATGTTTTGGTTAGTAAGACCGCTTATAAGTGAAAAAAAATCAAGTCAGTTTATATGTGGTGTATTAGCAGGTTCTATAGCAGTTGTAGGAACAGTACTAGGGGTAGGAATTAGTCTAGTTGAAAGTAATACTCAATTTGGTATAGGCGTTTTTTCAACTATACATATGTTAATTTATGGTCATATACCACTTATGATAATAGAGGGAATATTTACAGGATTTGTAGTTCAATTTATTGTAAGTGTAAGACCACAAATACTTGCAGTATTGCAAACTGATAAGGGAGAGGTAAAACCTCTAACTATAAATAACAATATATAATAAGGGGAGAAAAAATGAGAAGATCAAAGAAATTATTATTAGTACTTACAATGGCAGCAACATTTACACTAAGCACAATAGGTGTATTTGCACATGGTTTACACTATGAAAATGAGGGAACAGTATTTTCAGTTACATATGACGATGGAACACCAACTAAAAATGCTGTAGTATTAGTATATGATGAAGCTGGGAATCAAATACATGAAGGAAAAACTGATGAAAATGGTTCATTTGAATATGGGGAAATAGATGGTGCAGCTAAATTACTTGTTAATGATGGAAATGGTCATCAAGCTGAATATGAGATGGAAACACCTGTAGTAGTAGCTGAAAAAACAGAAAAAGATAATAAAGAAGAAGCACCAGCAGAAAAAGAAAAAACTGAAGAAGTTAAAGAAGAAGTAGCAGAAGAAAAAGTTAAAGAAACTCAAGACAACTCAAAGATAATAACAGTTGTTATAGTATTGGTTGCATTAGGAGCGATAGCTGGAGTATTCTACGCTCGTAATAAGAAAGTTAATAAATAGTATATATAAAAAGATGAATCCAAAATTGCAGGATTCATCTTTTTATATATAATTAATATTGCTTAAATGAAATTATGTGTATAAATGTTATATATTAAACTATTTATTCATATTTCGACAAAAAAATAAAAAAACAAATGTTATAATTTATGGGATAACATAGCAAATACGGGGAGCAAATAATGAAAAGACTTAGAAAAAGTATAAGACTATTTTTAATCTCAATGTTAATCATGGGCTCTACAGGATGTAGTAATATAAAAAAAACTCATAGTGAAGTAAAAAATCAGTCTGCAAGCTCACATTATCCGATAACTATAACTACATATAATCATTTAAAAGAACCAATAGAAATTACATTTAATAAGGAGCCAGAAAGGGTAGTTTCGATATATCAAAACTCTATAGAGACACTTTTAGCATTAGGATTAGAAGATAAGATTGTCTTAGGGGCAGGGCTTGACCATAGTATAAAAGATGAATATAAAGATAAGTTCAAGAAAATTAAATACATAAATGATTATGTACCAGATATAGAAGATATACTAAATGAAAATCCAGATTTTATATTATCTTGGTATTCAATATTTGATGAAGATAGAATTGGTAACGTAAACTATTGGAACGAAAAAGGTATAAATACATATATATCTTTAAACAGTGGTATAACTAAAAAAAGAGCTGTTGAAAATGAAATAACAGATATAATAAACCTAGGTAAAATATTCAATGTTGAAGAAAAAGCAGAAAAAATAGTTAAAGAAATAAATAATGAAATAGAGAACACTTTAAAGGATATAAATCATACCAAAGAAGAAACAACTTTAATAATAGAATACATGGGTAAAGATATATATACTTATGGAAAAGAAAGCTTAGGCGGTGACATGGTAACTAGGTTAGGAGGAAAATTATTAGAATCTGAAAATAACACTATAACAGAAGAAGAGTTAATAGAGTTAAATCCAGATTCAATTTTTGTTGTTTACATGGACAGAATGGATACTAATGTACCATCACAAGAAGCTAATAAGATACTTAAATCTCATAAATTAAAAGAATTAGATGCTGTGAAAAATAATAGAGTAAACACAATAGCTTTAGGGGAAATGTATTGTAGTGGTATAAGAACAATAGATGGAATAAAAACTTTTGCAAAAGGTTTATATCCAAAAAAAATTCATAATTAGTAGAAAAAATTTGAACAAATATTAAAGTTATATAAAATGTCCTAAAAATGACACAATAATGACATAATTTTTCGGAAATTTCGACAATAAAATAAAATAAATGTGTGCTATAATATCAATAGTTAAATGACGAAATTTGGGGGAATAATATGAAAAAATTGAAAAAAAGTATAGCTATAATATTAAGTTCTATAATGATACTAGGAATAACAGGATGTAGTGGAGCAAAAACTGAAAAAACTGAAAGTGATGTACAAGCATCAAGTAAAACAAATTCACATTATCCAGTTACTATAACAACTCATAATTATGAAAAAGAACCAGTAGAAATAACTTTTGATAAAGAGCCAGAAAATGTCGTTGCTGTATATCAAAACTCAATAGAAACTATGTTAGCATTAGGGTTAGAGGATAAAATAAAATTAGCAGCAGGACTTGATCATGAAGTTAAAGATGAATATAAAAAAGCTTTCTCTAAAATAAATTATTCAGAACAATTTACACCAGATAAAGAAACTGTATTAATGGAGCAACCAGACTTTATATTATCTTGGTACTCTATATTTGATGATAAGAGATTAGGTGATGTTGATTATTGGCATAAAAATAATATAAATACATATATGGCCTTAAATAGTGGGGCAGCTGAAGATAGAACTGTTGAAAATGAAATTACAGATATATTAAACCTAGGAAAAATATTTAATGTAGAATATAAAGCAGAGAAAATAGCTAATGAAATAAATACTAAGATAGATGAAGTCTCTAAAAGTGTCAAAGACCAAAAAGAGCAAACAACTTTAATAATAGAGTATATGGACGGGAAAATATATACTTATGGAGCGAAAAGTTTAGGTGGAGATATGGTAACTAGATTGGGTGGTAAAGTATTAAACCCTGAAGGCGGAAATATTGGAGAAGAAGATTTAATAAAATTAAATCCAGATTCAATATTTGTTGTTTATATGAACAGAGGAGATGAAAAAGCAGGCCAAGAAGAAGTAAATAAAATACTTAAAAATCCTGCACTTTCAAGCTTAAAAGCAGTTAAAAATAATAGAGTAAACCCTATACCACTAGGAGATATGTATTGTAGTGGTATAAGAACAATAGATGGAATAAATGCATTTGCAAAAGGGTTATATCCAAACTTAAATAAGTAGGAGTAGTTTATGGAGAATAGAATCAATCTATCATCAAGTAAAAAAAATATATTTAAGGAGACACCTATATATATAGGTGTTTCTGTTGTATTATTAATATTATTATTTTTATCAATAGGATTTGCTGTAACAATCGGTTCGGTAGATATAAGTATTAGAGAAGTTTATAGCATTATAATAAATAAAATATTTAACTTAAGTCAAAATGAAGCAGTATCGAATGGTGCAATTCATGATGTAGTATGGCTTATAAGATTGCCAAGGATAGTCCTTGCTATTGCAGTTGGAATAGGTCTATCTGTAGTTGGAATAGTTATGCAAGCTATAGTGAAAAATCCATTAGCAGATCCATATATACTAGGAGTATCATCAGGAGCATCACTAGGTGCAACATTAGCCATAATGTTAGGAGTCGGAAGCGTATTTGGTGGAAACTATATTGGAATAGCTGGATTTATAGGAGCATTTCTTGTGTCTATATTAGTTTTAATTATAGCAAATATAGGAGGAAGAGCAAACTCTGTAAAGTTATTATTAGCAGGTATGGCACTTAGTTCTGTATGTAGTGCATTTTCTAGTTTTATAGTTTATATCGCAGATGACGCACAAGGTATGCAAAAGATAACTTTTTGGCTTATGGGAAGCTTAGCTGGTGCTAAATGGGAACAAATAGTATTTATACTTCCTTCTATATTATTTGGGGCAATATTTTTTGCTACTCAATCTAGAATTTTAAACTTAATGTTGCTTGGAGATGAAGTTGCAGTTACGCTAGGAACTGATCTTCATAAATATAGACATTTATACCTTATTATAACCTCTCTTATGATAGGACTATTAGTTTATTCATCTGGAATGATAGGATTTGTAGGTCTTATTATACCTCATATAGTTAGAATGATATTTGGTACAGATCATAAAAAATTAATTCCAGTAGCTTCTATATTAGGTGCAATATTTTTGATATGGGCAGATGTATTATCAAGAAGTATAATAAAAGGAACGGAAATACCTATAGGAATTCTTATATCTATTATAGGCTCACCTTGTTTTGTTTGGTTAATGATTAGAAAGACTTATGGTTTTGGAGGTAAAAGTTAATGAACATAAAAACAGAAGGTGTAAAACTAAGTATTGGTAACAAAAACATATTAAAAGGAATAGATATAAATGTTGAAAATAAAGAATTTGTTGGAATAATAGGTCCAAATGGGAGTGGAAAATCCACTCTCTTAAAATGTATTTACAGAAATTTAAAGCCATCTAGCGGAGTTATTATGTTAGGTGATGAAAACCTATCAACTATACCTATTAAGGAGAGTGCTAAGAAACTAGCTGTATTATCTCAACATAACTATTATGATTTTGATTTTAAGGTGTATGATATTGTTCTTATGGGAAGATCACCTCATAAAAAGATAATGGAGAGAGATTCTAAAGAGGACTTTGAGATTGTTGATGCTGCTTTAGAAAAAGTAGGTATGACAGATTTTAAGGAAAGAAGTTTTAATACTTTATCAGGAGGAGAACAACAGAGGATAATACTAGCAAGAGCACTTGCTCAACAAACGGATTGTTTAGTATTAGATGAACCTACAAATCATTTAGACATCAAGCATCAATTACAATTAATGAGTATTGTAAAAGGGTTAAATATAGAAGTAATAGCTGCAATACATGATTTAAATATTGCATTAATGTACTGTGATAAAATATATGTTTTAAAGGATGGAGAAATTATAGCATATGGGACTCCTAGTGAGGTTATGACTAAAGAACTTATAAAAGAAGTCTACGAAGTTGATGCTATAATTAACAAGGATGAAAATGGTAAATTAGTGAGTATTTCTTATAATATATATAAGTAGGTAAATAAATAATATATAAATAAAGTAGTAGTTTTAATAGGATTTAAAACTACTACTTTTATATTTGAAGATATTGTTTAATTATTGTACAAAAGTCAAAATATTCGTTCTTTATAGTTTACTTATACTTTAAAAATAACTTAATAGACTTAAATTATAAAATTTATATTAAATATAAAAAATAAATATATTTTACAGGTTTCATTTTAAATAGAAGAAAAAATTGAAAAAAATAATAAAAAATAAGGTGGATATCTTGAAATAACTAGGTTTTATAAATTAATTTACATGGATATCTATAAACTTATTTTAGTATTAAATATTAGTATAAATTAACAGATAAAATAACACTGATATAAGACTTTAAATCATATAATATCGTTAATTTTTTATTAAATATTTTATCATTAGATGATTTTATACATGAATATTTTTTATAAGTTGTTAAGAGTAAATTATTATCAACTAAGAATGGTAAAAGCTAAAAAAGCAAAAGTTACAGCTTAATTTGACTATAAATTTAATATATAAATTTAATGTTTTTAATAAAATTTATATATGAATATAAAAATAAAAAATGAAGCTAATATTGTAACTATTTTTTACTAATTACTAGTAAAAATAATAGTTAGTAAGTATGATTAAAATAGCTATTTAGGCAAAAATTTATGCTTAAATAGCTATTTTTAAAAAAAAATTTTTTAAAATTTTTTAGCAAAATCTAATGTTTAAGAAACGTTGGAACTTCAATAGATTAAGACTGTTACAATTTGTAACTAATTTGTTACCCTTTTTTAATTTTTGCCTAAAATGGTGTTTACAAATCCTAAAAAGTGTATTAAGATTAATAACAAGTTAAGAAAAGTTACAAAAAAGTAACAAACAAAAGAATATGAATTAAAAAATATGAGATAGTTAATAATATATAATTTTACTTATTAGGAGGTTTTTATGAGTTTGAAAAAGAGAATGAATAAATCAACGATATTGGCATTAGGGTTAGTAATAGGTGGGATGTACGCATCAGCTGGGAATATATATGCAGATAACAAAGTGGAAGTAAATTCAGATAAAAAACAAGAAATGAAAATAGAAAACAATGAAATAGTAGTTGCAGATATATTAAATATAAGAAAAGGACCATCTGAAGATGAAGACAAAATAGGTGCTTTAAAAGAAGGTTCTGTCGTAGAAGTATTAGAAACTAAAGATGGATGGGATAAGATAAAACTTTCTGATGGAAAAGAAGGTTGGGTAAGTGGTGAATTTACAGTTAAAGAAAAAGCTAAGGTAAATGTAGATGAATTAAACTTAAGAAAAGGACCATCTACAGATGAAGAAAAGTTAGAAACATTAAAGAATAATACTGTTGTTGAAGTGTTAAAAACAGCAGAGATTAAAGATGAAAATAAAGATACAAAAGAAGTATGGCACCAAGTTAAGTTAGTAGAAGATGAAGCTACAAAATCAGAAAAAGAAGCTTCAAATGATGATAAAAAAGAAGAAAAAACTGGTTGGGTTTCTGCTGAATATGTATTAACAGAATCTCAAGAAAGAAAGCAAAAAGAAGAAGAGGCTAAAAGACAACAAGAATTAGCTCAAATGCAACAATTAGAAAGAGTAGAAAAAGTAAATAATGTAGTATCAAATACTACGTCAGATAGTCCAAAGACTTCAGCAAGTAAATCTAATGTAGTTGAGAAAAAAGAGCCAGTTAAGGAAGAGAAAGCTACATCAAACACTAAAGGGCGTAAACTTACTGTAAATGCAAGTGCTTATTCAGGACATAGCATAACAGCTACAGGAACTACTCCTAAGTGGGGAACAATAGCAGTAGATCCATCTGTTATACCTTATGGAACTAAAGTTTATATACCTATGTTTGACAAAGTATTCGTTGCAGAAGACTGTGGTGGAGCTATAAAAGGTAATAAGATAGATATATTCATGGGTAGTGAGCAACAATGTACAAACTTTGGTAGACAAAATATAGAAATACAAATATTAGGATAAATATAAATTGAAAAAGCCAAGATTAAATTAATTTAATCTTGGCTTTTGTTTAAATAAAATTTTATAAGTAATTATATATAGACGAGATATAGTAAATCTATTATAGAATGAAAAAATAAGGAGGTACTATATTGATTATCCGATGTTTTGTTATCAATGTGAACAAACATCAGGAAGTAAGGGATGTACTAAAGTTGGAGTATGTGGAAAGACTTCAGAAATAGCAGCACTTCAAGACGTCCTAATGTGCTTCAATACTTAGTAGATACATTTAATATAAGACATATAAGTACGCCAGATAATGACTTAGCAACATTTTTAGGTGTTTTGAAAAAAATAGAAATATAATATATGATTAAACTTAAACAAAAGCCTTCTTTTAAAATATTAAAAAAGAAGGCTTTTATTTTTATTTAGGAAGGTTATATTAGTTATTTGTTTTATTAATTAATGCAAAAATGTATATCCTACTAATTATATATTAGATAAAAGTAGTTTATAAATTAAAAATATAGTAATATAAAGATGACAATATTTTTTTACATATAAAGATTTTAATTTTATAAATCTCTATTGATATTTATTTTAATTTAAATATAGAAACATAGGGGGAGTAAATATGAGCTTTACGTTAGCCATTTGCGATGATGATGTATTAAATATAGGAATATTAGAAAAGCATATAGATAAAATTTTAAAAGATGAGAGTATAGAATATAATTTGCTTAAATACTCTTGTAAAGAAGAATTATTAAATGACTATCCTAAAAATTTAGATATATTATTTTTAGACATTAAAATTAACGGAATAAGCAGCACGGATATTGCCAGAAAAATAAGGGAAATTGATAAGAATGTAGAGGTAATGTTTACTACGCCAGCAGATTATATTTTTGAAACAAGAGCTTATAGATGCTTAGCTAAGCCTTTAAAGTATGAGGAAATAAGACTTCAGCTTAGAAAGTCTATAAAAGAATATTTAGAAAAACATAGTATAATATCCATACAATCTAGGAAAAAAACTTTAGTATTGCCAGTTAGAGATATACTTTATGCTGAGGTTAGGAAAAAAGAAGTTACAATATATACAGAAGAAAAAACTTATACTATCGAAGCTAGTATGAGAAGATTAGAAGGAAAAGTTTTAGGTTATAACTTTTACAGATGTCATCATAGTTATTTAGTAAATTTAAAGAAAATCCAAGAACTAAGGGAAAAATCTATAATTATAGGAGGATTTGAAATACCTATAAGTAGATCTAAGAATAAAGAACTTAAGATAAGATTAGATAATTTATTTGGAAATTGTTCATGCTAAATAGTATTTGATGAACATGTCTATAGGTAAATTTATTATTAATATATAAATCTAAATTATACTTTAAAATTGCTATTTACATAAAATTATTGAAAATGAAAAGGAAATAAATTGATTTTGATTTTGATTAGGATTATCATATATTTGGTGGGATCTATATGTAAACAACATCGAGATGATTATAAAAAGTATAGATATATTATTTATATTATATAAATTTAGATATTTAATGAAAAATAAAAAAACTTTGAATTAAATAAATAATTATGTGTGTAGAGTTGGGGGAAAATAAATTTTTTAATAATACATATAAGGTAGATTAATAATATCAAAAAAATGCTAATAAATATTAAAGTGTGGGAGAGTATTTTATGAATCTAGCAATTTTGTTTGTAATTTATATGGGGTGTTTTATAATGTGTTTATATATGAGTAATAAATATCAATAAATAAGGGGCAGTATATTATAGTTAAATGTCATAGTAGTTAAAAGGGAATAGATAAAATTATATTATTAGAAAGTTTTAAAAAAAGCAAATAAATTAAGTTAAATACCACTTCAGAGGAATTTTTTTGAAGTGGTATTTTAATTTTAACATATAAAAGGATTAAAAAATATAGTATAATAATTAAAAATAAGAAATCTAATGTAAAAAATTACGAGGAATTAGAATGGATAGCAACAACACAAGCATGAGTGTATTTAATGTTAAATCAATGTTAAAGCGAATGAAGGGGATATTGTTAATAACATTAATAAGTATAATATTTATAACCAAAGTAGAAATGAACCTGTATGAAGAATCTAAAAGAAGTATAAGAGAGTTTAATAGGCAGGTTTCGAATAAAGTATCTATAGATATATACAATGGAATGGAGAAATTAGATTATATAAATAAATATATAAACGAAGATATGAAAAAATACAAAGATAAGTATAATGAAGACATATTTTTAAAAAATATAAATAGAATTAGTAGTGGAAGTTTATTTAAGTACATAGGCATAGTGGGTATGGATGGGTACATAAATATAGGTGATAATGATAAAAAGGTATATGTAGGGGATAGAGAGTATTTTAAAAAAGCCATATCTGGGGGTAACCATGTAAGTAAACTTATAGAAAATAGATTAGAATATGAACTAGATACAGTATATTCAAGACCATTAATTATAAATGGAAAAATCAAAGGAGCAATTGTAGGGATTGAACCTAAGGAGATATTAGATAAAAATTTAGTAAATAATACATTTTCAGATAAAGTAAAGGTATATATTGTTACTTCTAATGGGAACATAGTGTTAGGGTCTAAAGAAAATTTAGGCATGTATAGAGATATAATATTAAAATTAATCAATGAAAAAGGAAATAATGGTATAGATAGTTTTGATGAACATGGGGAAAAAAATGTAATTGCTTATAATAAGGTAAAAAACAGTAACAATTGGTATGCTATATCTATAGTTCCTATAGCAAAAGTATTTACAGGAACACATAGTACAATAAAATTATCTTTATTTACAATTATATTGTCATTATTCTTATACGTAATTATTGGTACTTATGAAGATATAAAAAATAAAAAAGAATTAGAAGAAGCTAGTTATGTAGATTCCTTAACTAATCTTAGAAATTTGTTAAAGTTTAAATTAGATGCAAAAAAGATAATATTAAATAGGGCTAAGGATTATGTTTGTGTAATAGTGGCATTTGATATAAAGAATTTCAAAGCTATAAATGAATTATTTGGCTATGATAAGGGAGATAAGGTATTGAAGATGATAGCTGATAATATAAGAAGTATAGAGTTTGAAAATATTAGTGCAAGAATAGGGGAAGATATATTCACACTATTATTCAAAATAGAGGACGATGAAGACTTTGAAAAAAAAATCGAGTATATAAATAAGCATGTTACAAAGCAACGTTATATTAATAAAAAATTAGAATTAAATACCCATATAGGTGTATTTAAGATGAAAAAGGAATGTATTGAAATTGATAAGGCTTTAGATAATGCAAATAAGTCTAGGATAGAATCAAAAAAAGTAGGAGATAAATTATACTATTTATATAATGATGAACTAGAGTATAAGATACAACAAAAGCTGATAGTAGAAAGGGATTTAAAAAGATCTTTAAAAAATGAAGAATTTGAAATATTATATCAACCTAAGGTAGATATTAATAGTGAAAAGATAGTATCTGCAGAAGCTTTAATAAGGTGGAAACATAAAGATGTAGGATATATATCACCAAATATATTTATACCAATAGCTGAGAAAAATGGAGATATAAATCTTATAGGAAGATGGGTTATAAAAGAAGTTTGCAAAGAAATAAAAAAATGCGAAGTAAATAAAGATAATATAGTTCCTATTGCTATAAATTTATCGAGGGTAGAGCTTTATCAAAATAATCTAATAGATTATATAAGAAATACTATGAAGAGATATGATATTTCACCAGAATACTTAGAATTTGAGATAACAGAAACTGCAGCCTTAAATGATATTGATTATATTAATAATAGAATAAGAGATATAAAAAGCCTAGGTATCAAGGTTTCTATGGATGATTTTGGAACAGGTTCTTCAAATCTAAGCAATTTAAAGAGACTTGATATAGATGTTTTAAAGATAGATAGGACTTTATCAATTGATATAGAAGAAGATGAAAAGACTAAGAGTTTATTAAAGGCTATTATTAATTTAGCCAAGGAGTATAACATCGATGTAGTTTGTGAAGGAATAGAAAGTAGAGAGCAAGTAGATATACTTAGGGAGTTTAGATGTGACATGGTACAAGGGTATGTTTATTATAGGCCATTAGATATATGTAAATTAAAAAAAATTTTAAAAGGAAATAAATAGCTATTTATATAAAAGAGTATTAATATATTGATACTCTTTTATTTTTTATGACAAAGATAGTAGGCTCTTTTAGTTAAACACTTAGTGTTGCCAATTTGAACCAAAAAGAATGTATAATATTATTTAGATAGCTATTAAATAATAAAGGAGGTAAGTATGAAGCACGAGTGGAGAAAAAAAGAAAAGGAATATTACATACCAAAGCAAAAACCGCAGTTAATAGAAATACCAGAGTTTAAATTTTTTACTATAAAGGGGCGAAGTAATCCAAATAGTGAGGAATTTAGTGAAGCTATAGGAGTGTTATATTAATTAGCTTATACAGTTAGAATGATGCATAAAAGTGATAATATACCAGAAGGATATTTTGAATATACAGTATATCCTCTAGAAGGATTATGGGATTTAAAAGAAAATGGAAGAGGGCTAGAATATTTAGATAAAAATGAGCTAATATATACACTAATGATTAGACAACCTAGCTTTGTAAATGATGAAGTATTTAATAGAGCCATGGAAAAAGTAAAAAGCCACATAGATTATTAGATAAGGTGAAATTTGAAAGTATTAAAGATAGTTTATCTGTACAAATGTTACATATTGGATTTTATGATGATGAGCCTATAACTTTTGAAATCATGCAAAAGTTTTGTGATGAAAATAATTTAAGATTAAGGACTAAAGTTCATAGAGAAATATATTTATCAGATTTTAGAAAGACTGAACCTGAAAAGTTAAAAACAGTGCTTAGATACAAAGTAGAGAGAATATAAAATACATATTTAAAAATAAAAAATAATTTAATAATATAAAATATAGGCATTTAGTTTAAAGCTAGATGCTTTTTGATTGCAATTAAATTACAAATTTAAGTTTAAAAAATTTTAAAATAAAATGAACCGTTTGTTCTATTAAAACATCTAATTAGTGTAAAGCAAAGAAATAGCGCTATAATTTGCAAGGAAAGGTAGGAAGTATATTGAATAAAAGTACATTTATAGAGAAAGTTCTTGAAGCTGAACATACTTTATATCATGTTTCTAAGTCAATCTTGATTTATGACCAAGATTGTGAGGATGCAGTTCAAGGAGCAATTTTAAAAGCTTATGATAAATTGAATACATTAAAAGAAGAGAAGTATTTTAAAACTTGGTTAATTAGAATACTTATAAATGAATGCTATAGTTTAAAACGTAGAGCAAGTAAAGTAGTACCTTATGAAGAATGCATTGAAGTTTACAATGATGATAAAAAAGACTATAGTGAACTATATTTGGCTATTTGTAAATTACCTCCACGAATTCGTATTACAATAGTTCTTTACTATATAGAAGGGTATTGCGTGGATGAAATTAAAGAAATTTTAAAAATACCTTCAGGAACTGTAAAAAGTAGATTATCAAAAGGAAGAAAGCTATTAAAAATAAAGTTAAAAAATATGGAGGTAATTTATGAATAAAAAAAATTTAAATAATATTTTTTTAGATACACCACAAAGTTTTAAAAATATTGTAAGAGATACTTTAGATAACTTACCAGAAAAAAGGGGGAATAGTGAAATGGAAGATAGAAAAGTGTATAAGAAGGTATCGGCTAAAAAAAGGATTATAGCCGCTTTAGTGGCAACTATGGCATTAGGGACAACTGTATTTGCAGCAGGGAAAATGCTTTCTATAGTTGGACACTCTAGTAATATACCAATTTATACTGATATGCCAACAGATAAAGAAGTAAAAGAAGATTTTGGTTTTGAACCGAAGTTAGTAGATAAATTTAGTAATGGATATGTATTTGAAAATGGATACACTACAAATTATGAAGGTATCGATGAGGAAGGAAGTTCACTTGAGAAGTCAAAAACAATAGATTTTGTTTATAAAAATGGCAAGGATAAAATAAATCTTTCAATGCAAGAAGGAATATTAGGTGAAAAATCCAATAGAGAAACAGTGGTTGATACTTATAAAGGTATAGAGATATATTATAATGTATATAAAAATAAGCTTGTACCAGGTGATTATGAAATGACAGAACAAGATAAAAAAGATGAGTTATCTGGTAAATATGTGTTTAGCTATGGATCTAAAGAAATAGAGGTAAGTGAGGTTAAATATTTAAATTGGAAGCAAAATGGTATTTACTATAATTTCCTAGTTAGAGATGGCAATTTATCACAAGATGAATTAGTTAAAATGGCACATGAAGTTATAGATACTAAGTAGAGTTTAAGTTATAATTAAATATGATAATTTATACCTACAATATAATTATATTGTAGGTATAAGACGTTTAATATAAAACTAGGGGGAAATTAAATGCGCAAGAAAATAATTAATACTCTATTTATTATGGGATTTATTTTCTATTTATTGTTTATTTTGTGGAATATTTTGTTTAAATATGTATCTCCATTAGAGATATTCAGTAATGATAGGTTTTTTTCACAGACACTTAATATAATTCCATTTAATGATATATTTAAGGGTAAATTTAATAAAATGGATATATATGGGAATATAATTTTATTTATACCATTTGGGATATATATAAATATGATAATAAAGGATGTAAGGATATCTAAAAGTATATGTATAATAGTTATAATAAGTTTTATATTTGAAATTAGTCAATATATATTAGGTATAGGTGCTAGTGATATAACTGATATTATAACAAATACGATTGGTGGGATTATTGGAATAGGTATTTATACTATCATTAAAAGTATATTTAAATGTGATAATAAAGTAAAAAGCTTTATAACTATCTGTAGTACTATAATTATGTTGATTGTATCTATTATATTAATAGGGATATTTATGTACAATTAGATTATAGTAAAAAATATAATAAGTAAAGCTAAGTGTTTAAATATAATATTTAAAGATATAGGTTGTATAGTCTGCTATGACTAAGATGCTTATATCTTTTTTATTTACTATATTTATTAAGCTAATAAAATCTTATTTGATTTAAGAGTAAGTTTAAAAGCTAAAGAAAATTATTGAAGTATTCTCTTAGTATTATATATAATATATATTAAGAAATATAGTTAGAATTATAATGATTAATTTGGGTATAAATTATTATAAAAAGTGAGAATATTAAATAACTTACAGATTCTTACTCAAAATAGGGATATCCATATCAAATTTTAAATAAATAGGAGAAATTAAAATGAGACCAACATATGAACAAGAAGTTAAAGCATTAGAAGAACATTTAAAAGGCTTATCTAAGGAAAAATTAGAAGAATTAGTTTATTTAGTTGACGAAAATACAGATGATAGAATGTGTATAGGTGGAGTTAATTTTTTTAAGGTTGATATTATAAGGATAGTGGAAGCACTTGAAACTAATACAGAATTGTAGGATAGTGTAAAAATGGGAGTGATTTAAAACTTCCTTTTTTATTTGTATTAAAAAATTTTAACTGGGAAAAGAGAGTATATAAGGACATTAAACTTAAAATGATATCATAAGCAATAAAATTTATTTTTATAGAAATTATGAAAAAGGACTATATCTAAGTAGTTATAGCCCTATATAAAATTTAATTAACCACTTAAATTAAATTTTAAGAATATACAATTATACTTCTAAATTCGTTTTATTGCTGATTAGTACAACCATTATTCAGCGATAATTATATTATGTTCTTGAGCTCTAAATTTTTCTACCAATTCTATATCAATGTTAGAATCAGTAATGATACAATCTATACTTTCAAGAGGGCAGACTGTTATAAGTGACACTTCATTAAATTTAGTACTATCAGATAAAACCACAACTTCTTTTGAACAATCTTTCATTTTATTATGTATAACAACTTCATCCATTCTTTGGTCTGTTATACCATTTTCTAAGGAAACGCCACATGTTGTTAAAAACATCATATCCAGATTTATTTTATCCAGTATAAGGGTAGCGAAATCAGAAACAAATGAATTTTCATCAGGGGTAAGTACTCCCCCTGTCGCAATTACAGTGAATCCTTTTTTATCAACTAGCTCATAAGCATTTATTAAAGAATTAGTAACTATTGTAAGGTTATTAAATTTTTTCTTTAGAACCTTAGCAAGCTCATAAGAGGTAGTCCCAGAATCTAGTCCAATTGATTGACCTTCTTTGACTAATTCAGCAGCTTTAAGGGCTATAGATTGTTTCATATCAGAATTTTGTGATTGACGAACTTTAAATGATATATATACATCATCATCATTATCATCAGGTTTTACATCAGATTTAGGAATAGCTCCTCCATGAACTCTATCTAAGTATCCTGCCTCATCAAGATATTTAAGATCTTTTCTTATAGTTTCAGAAGAGGCATTTAATTCTTTTTTTAAATCAGATGTTTTTACTATACCATCAAATTTTAGCTTATCTAAAATTATGGCATATCTTTCTTCAGCTATTATAAATACCACCTCCAGAATAAATTTAAAAATATTGACATCAAAAAATGTTGATTTAATTGGATAAAAACAATTTTAGATTGTATATTTTTGGTATTAATTATAAATTATATATCAAAAATTTATAAAAATCCACTTATTATAGAAAAAAGTAATGGAAAAAGGATAAAAAGCTATAAAAAACAATATAAAAAGCTATAAAAAACAATTTAAAACAAAAAAAAACAATAAAAAACTTGTATTTACAAAAAAAACCAATTATAATTATAACCGTAACAAGAAAAGGGTAAATATATTTAACCTTGAAAACGATTTTATAAAATTAATCATGGAGGTTTAAGATGAACGAAAAAGAATTACAAATAAAAACAAAGTATGCTTGTAATAGGTGGTTTACATTTGCAATTCTTGTACTAGGTGCAGGAACTATATTTAAGCTTAGTTCACTTAAAGATGCATTTTACATACCTATGCAACAATATATGGGATTAAATCATACTCAAATAGGTATGGCCTTATCTACATATGGGATGGTACAAACGGTTGGATTAATATTCTCAATTTATTTAGCAGATAGGTTTTCTAAGAAATATATGATATCTTTCTCATTGATAGGAGTAGGACTTGTAGGTATTTATTTATCAACATTTCCTCCGTATGCAGGATTTTTAGCAGCATTTGCCGTACTTGCTATATTCGGAGAGGTTATTTATTGGCCAGTACTTTTAAAAGCAGTTAGACTTATAGCTACTGAAAAAGAGCAAGGTAGAATATTTGGTTTTTTAGAAGCTGGACGTGGTATAGTTGATACAATAGTAGCATTTTCAGCTTTAGCTATATTCTCAGCAATGGGTGAAAGTGCACAAGGTCTTAAAGCTGGTATACTGTTTTTTTCAGCTGTTGTTATAGTAGTTGGGATAATATCGTTTTTTACAGTTCCACATGATGAAATAAAGGAAGTAAATGAATCAGGCGAAAAAATTGGTAAAAATGCAGCTGCATTCCAAGGCATGATTAATGCTATAAAGATGAAAGAAATATGGGTTGTTGCATTTACAATATTCTCTGTATATTGTGTATATTGTGGCCTTACATACTTTATACCATTTTTAAGTGATGTATATGCTATGCCAGCAACATTAGTAGGGGCATATGGTATAATAAACCAATATGGACTAAAGATGGTAGGAGGGCCAGTGGGAGGATTCCTAGCAGATAAAGTTACTAAATCTACAGCTAAATATATAAGAGCAGCATTTGTTGTAGCAGCAATAGCTATGACAATAATAATATTTTTACCTCATGAATCAATGAGTATATATACTGGGATGAGCTTAACACTAGGATTTGGAGCTATAATATTCACAATGAGAGCAGTATTTTTTGCTCCAATGGATGAAATAAAAGTACCAAAAGAAATAAGTGGTGCAGCGATGTCTATAGGATCTCTTGTAGGGTACTTCCCATCAACATTTGCATACACTCTTTATGGAAGTATGTTAGATAAAAGTCCAGGGTTATCAGGATATAAAATGGTATTTATGACAATGGTAGGATTCTCAATTTTAGGATTTTTTATAAGTTCTTACTTAGTTAGAGTTATAAAACGTAAGCAAGCAGAAGATGCAAGATAAGTATAAGAGATATGTTAAATAAAAAATTAAAAAATTTTCTATAACCTGTGGATATATCCATAGGTTATAGAAGTAATTATATATAAAATCATAGAACATGTATTATTTAAAATAGGAGAAAAATAATATGAAAAATATAAATATAAATGGTTTTAAGAGAAATGGAGAATGGTTTAAAGGAAATTTACATAGTCATACTACAGTTTCAGATGGAAAATTAACTCCACAGGAATCAGTGAATCTGTATAAAGGAAATGGATATGATTTTATGTGCTTAAGTGAGCATGATATATACACAGATTTTAGAGGAGAATTAAATAGTGAAGGATTTATAATATTACCTGGGATAGAATGCTCAAGTGTATTATATGATGAGGATAATCAAAGAAAAAAAATACATCATTTGCATGGATTATTGGGAACTACAGAAATGCAAGAAAAGGCTAAGGGTAAGCTTTTCAAACATATGGAAATTTTAGAACCTCTAGTATGGGAAGGTGCTAAAACCGCTCAAGACATAGCTAATCTTATGGAAGCTAAGGGGTGTATATCAACTTATAATCACCCTTTATGGTCAAGAGTAGACCAAGAAGATTTTATAGATACAAAAGGAATCTTTGCTTTAGAAATATATAATCATGGTACAGTATTAGAAAGTAATACAGGATATGATACAACTCATTGGGATACTATGTTGAGAAAAGGAAATAAAGTATTTGCATTTGCATCAGATGATAATCATAATGAAGATTTCTTACCGGATTCATTTGGAGGATGGGTAATGGTTAAAGCTGAATCTCTAGAACATGATAATATAATAAATGCATTAATAAATGGAGATTACTATTCTTCATCAGGTCCTCAAATATATGATTTTGGTATAAAAGATGGAGTTGCATATGTAGAATGTTCTCCTGTAAATCATGTCAACTTTATGTCTGGAAATGCTATAAATGGTGGTTTTTCATATTGGGGAGAGCCTAAAGAAGATAGTATTACAAGAGCAGAGTTTGAGCTAAGAGGAAATGAAACATATATAAGAATAGAATGTGTTGATAAATATGGTAAAATAGCATGGAGCAATCCTATATTTATAGATGATATAAAGTCAAAATAAATGTATTGACATTGAGAGGGAGAAGTATGGAAAATTTGGAACTTTTTTTGAGACAGCTTGCAAGTATCTTATGGGGAAATTGGTTATTATTTACCCTTTTAGCAGTAGGTTTATTATATTCCTTTGCAACAGGATTTGTTCAATTTAAAAAATTTCCGTATATAATAAACCAGACAATAATAAATCCTATGAAGCAAAATTTTAAAGGAGATAAATCAAGTTCTGAGGGGTCTATAACGTCATTTCAAGCAATGTGCACAGCTTTAGCAAGTTGCGTAGGTAGTGGAAATATTATAGGTGTTTCTACTGCACTTGCATCTGGGGGAATAGGTGCAATTTTTTGGATGTGGGTAGCTGCATTTTTAGGAATGGCAACTAAGTTTGGGGAAATTATTTTAGGTATTTTATATAGAGAAAAAAATAATAAAGGTGAATATATAGGCGGACCTATGTATTATATTTCTAAAGGGTTAAATCTACCTATATTAGGAAGTATAACTGCTATACTTATGACTGTTCAAATAATAGGTGGTAATCTTATACAATCTAATACTATATCTAGTGTGATGAAGAATACATTTAGCGTATCTCCATTGATAACTGGTATATTATTAGTTACTATAGTTTTTACCATAGTTTATGGTGGACTTAAAAGATTAGCAACTGTTACTCAAAAAATTGTTCCTATAATGGCTATATTCTACATATTGTTTGGCTTATTTTTAATATTAGTTAATATAGATAAAGTTCCAGGTGTATTAGAGGATATAATTAAAAGTGCATTTACATTTGAAGCTGGTGTAGGTGGTATGGCAGGTCATACTATCAAAGAAGCTATGAGATTTGGTGTAGCCAGAGGCTTATACTCAAACGAAGCAGGGGAAGGTTCTGCTCCAGTAATTCATTCGGCAGCAAATGTAAAACATCCTGTAGAACAAGCTATATTTGGTGTTACTGAAGTATTTATAGATACAATTGTAATATGTACCATAACAGGATTGATTTTAGGATGTACAGGTGTATTAAATAGTGGTGAACATCCATCTATTTTAGTAATAAATGCGTTTAAAACAATACATCCATTAATGGGGTATATTGTATCTTTAAGTTTAATTTTATTCTCATTAACTTCTCTTATGAGTCAGTGGTATTTTGGATATGTAGGACTAAATTATGTACTGGGAGAAACTGTAGCAGTTAATTTCAAATATGTTTTTCCTATATTTAGTATTATTGGAGCATTAGTTAGTATGGATATAGTATGGCTGATACAAGATTGTGCTCTTGGGCTTCTTATAATACCAAATCTTTTAGCATTGATTGTATTAGTTCCAAAAGTAAAAAAAGCCACTAATGAATATTTTGCTTAGTATTAACTTAGTAAATTAAATAATATAAGTAAACTTTAATTTTTATGGTAAAAAATAAAATAGTTAAAAATTTAAGCGATTTCAGTATAAATTTAAAGAATGCTATACTAAATTAAAAATTAATAAAAAAGGATAGACTTAATTTGTCTATCCTTTTTTATCAATTTTGATTCTTTAATAAATCCTTAATATCTCTAAGTAGCAAAACTTCTTCAGGTGTTTGAGCAACATTTTCCTCTTTAGTTGCAGCCTCTTCTTTTTTTCTAGTAAACTTTAACTTGTTTATAGTTTTAACAAATATAAAAATACAAAATGCTACTATTAAAAAATCAACTGAAGTCTGTAAAAAATTACCTACATTCAAAGTAACGGCAGGAATAGATCCTATAGATTCTTTTAATACTATCTTATACTCTGAAAAGTTTATTCCACCAGTAGCCATTCCTACTATTGGCATTATAATATCATTGACTAAAGAAGTGACTATTTTAGAAAACGCACCTCCGATAACAACACCTACTGCTAAATCTATTATATTTCCTTTAACAGCAAATTCTTTAAACTCATTTAAAAATTTATTCATAATATGACTCCTTATCGAATTATTGATTATACATATTACTATATAATAATAAAACTTACAAGGGGTGAAAAATTAAAATGAAAATCTAAATATAATTATTATAAAATTATAACTATATTTAAGTATACTTTGGCTATGAATTATCCAAAATTAGGATTCTTAGAAAAATAGTGAGGATTACAACTTATTGTAGAAAACTTTTATACTAATTAATAATTAAAAATCATATACTCAATTAGGACATATATATAATAGAGGTGGTATTATATGAAAAATATATTAGTTAGTAAAATTAAAATAACATTAAATCTATTAATTTTAATAATTTCTTTATTATTAGTGGGGTGTTCTAATGCTGAAGAAAAACCTAGAGAAAAAACAAGTACTAAGTCAAATGTATCGGTAGAAGTCATGGAGGCAGCTAAAAAAGAAGATAAAGAATCAGCTAGAAAAACAGGTAAAGATTTGAAAATAACTAAAGACAGTAATGAATTAAAAGAAAAGACATTATTTATAGAAAAATCTTATGATACTTCTAAAGAAGGTATAGATGAGTTAAAATCAAAATCTAAAAGCAGCAAAATATACACAAATACGCAAATAGAAGGAAATGTATTATTATTACTTGAAACTGACGGAGCCATAAAAAATATACGAGTACATGAGTTAGGTGAAGAATTTATGGATGTAGGCGTTGATATAGATGCATACTTAGAAAAATATAGTGAACTTAATTATATAGAACTTGAGGATGTAATATTAGATAAAAATAATTCAATAATAATAAGACTACATGAACCAGAAACTATACCAAACTATTGCATAACTTGGACTGATGAATTAGGTAATAAAGGATACTATGTAGTAGCTTATGGATTTAATAAAGATGGAACAGAGATAAAAAGAGAAACAGTAAAAATAAATGTAGATAATAGTAAAAATGAAGATTTAAAACCTACTGAAAATATGACAAATAAACTATCAGAAGAAGAGGCTATTTATCTAGTTAAAGATAAATTAATAGGAGAAGGGTTGAATGCAAAAATTAAAGTAGATCATATAGAAGGTAATAATTATGTTATACAAGTTTATGAACTTGTTGAAATAGAGGGAGAGGGTTCACATATAGCTACTCTAGGATGGTATAATGTAGATATGTATACTGGGGAAATTACAAATTTATTTTAATATATCATTTATAAATTTACTTGTAAATATAAGTAAATATCTTATGGAAAATTTGAGAGTATATTTATATAGTAGATGAATATAAAAATGTTCAAATTACCTTTAAAAATATGACTATTGAGGAGATAAGTCTAGAAATACAGAGGGAGGTGGACATGAACTTGCTATTTGCAAGAGCTCTGTATAACTTCAAGGGGGGAAGTTTAATCTATTTTGACATGTAATATCTGTATTATTTTTTAGTGAAATTATGTAACTAAATATGGGATATATTATCTTATAATGAATATTTGGTCCATGGAACAATTAAGCAAATATTAAAACTATATTAAAAAAGGAGCGAATCTCGATTTGAGATACCTCCTTTTTTAATTATATTTTAATGAAGATTTTTTATTATCCAAATTTAATCTATTTCTAAAATAAGGTAATTGGGATAAATGGCTCAAGAGATAATTTGCAGAAAGTCCTATAAATATACCTGTAATAATACCTATTGTAGACAATACTGGAAGATATAGAAATACTCCAAAATTATTTAAAATAAGAGATGCTGCAAGTAATTGGCCTACATTATGAAATACCGCAGCACAAGAACTAACACCTATTACAGAAACATGTTTACCACCTAATTTTTTAGTAATTATAGTGGCAATAAAACTAAATATACCACCAGTAGCACTGTACAACAGTGTAGACATATTACCACCAAAGATTGCAGCTAAAAATACTCTTAATATAAGTATAATAAAAGAATCTTTATAATTATCTAATGTATAGATTGATATTATTATAATCAAGTTTGCAAGTCCAAGTTTAGCACCAGGAGTTACAAATGGAATTGGCATCATTCGTTCAATCAAGGATAGTATTAACGCCATTGACACGAGTAATGACATATAAATCATTTTAGAAGTTTTGTTTAATTTCATAATTAGTGTGATAGTATCATATCATCAGATGAACTATCTTTTTCAGCTCCTTTAATTTCAATTATTAATTCATTTGGTAGGCAAATAATATTTTCACCTACATTAGATATTTCACCTTGCTTTATGCAAAGCTCATCTTTGCAATTTGCTTTTATAATTTTTATTTTATTATCTTTTACTAATACATCATTAGTACCATGTTTAGATTTTATAGTAAAGGTTTTCTCATCTTTAAAAGAAGATAAAGGTATATTATCATAAAATTTACCATTAACTTTTATACTAACATAAGTTGAATTAAAATTTTTAGAAAGGGATTTTGAGAAAATTATACTCGGTACAAAAGATAAAATAAGTAATGATACAATAATAATAATATCAAGCTTTTTTAAACTTTTCATAAATGATTTCTCCTTTAGGTTATTCAAAAATATTAAATCTTCATATAATTGAATTTTAAAGGATATAAAATATAAATGGCAATCTAAAAAATATATTTTATAAAAAAATATTAATATGTTTACTAAATTAGAGTGTATAATCCCATTATAAATGGAATGTTCTTCAACTGAAGAAAAAATTTAAAACTCAAAAATCAAAAAACTTACAAATTAAGTAAAAAGAAAAACTATTAATATATAAAACTATTTCTATAGATAAATAATTGTTTAAATATTGACTTTACAATCAAATAATGATAAATCTATATATAAAAGAATGTACTTATGTATCATAAAAATAAAAAAGGGTAAGTATTTTAATTATTGTGTATACAGAACATAGTTAAAATTAGAGATTATAGGGATAGCAAATATTATTATATAAGGGGAAATTAAATATGGACAAAAAAATGATTGTTAGTATAATAATAATAATTTTAACTATCATTTTAGTGGGATGTCAAAAAGAAGAGCAAAGTGAACCAATAGGAAGAACGGAAATATTTATGGGGACACCAATAACAATTACCTTGCATAGTGGGGGTAGCAAAGAAATATTAGATAAAGCATTTGATAAAGTTTCAGAAATAGAAAATCTAGTGAGTATAAACAAAGAAGGTACAGAACTATATAAACTTAATAAAAATGCAGGTAAATCTTCAATAAAACTAAGTGATACTAGTTATAAAATTATAAAAAAAGCAATAGAATATTCAAAGCTATCTGATGGTGGATATGATATTTCTATAGGTCCATTAGTTAAACTTTGGAGTATAGGCCTTGAAGGTGCAAAGGTCCCGACAAAAGAAGAAATTGATGAAGTTATAAAACTTATTGATTATTCAAAAGTAAAAATAAACGATAAAACCAAAGAAGTATTTCTAAGTGAAGAAGGTATGATGCTAGATTTAGGAAGTATAGCAAAAGGATATACTGCAGATGAACTTGCAAATTTGTTAAGAGAAGAGGGTGTTAAAGAAGCTATAATAGATTTAGGTGGAAATATATATGCTCTAGGAAGTAAAGAAGGAAATAAAGAATGGAAAATAGGTATCCAAAATCCATTTAGCGATAGAGGAAGTGTAGTAGGATCTATAGAAGTAGCTAATAAATCTATAGTAACAACAGGTGTTTATGAAAGATTTATAGAAGAAAATGATATAAAGTATCATCACATACTAAATCCTAAAACTGGATATCCTTATAAAACTGAAATAGCAGGTGTATCAATAATAGCTGATTTTTCAGTAGATGCAGATGCTTTATCTACATTAGTTTTTATAAAAGGACTAGAAGAAGGATTTGATTTTGTAGAAAGTCTAGAAAATATAGATGCAATATTTATAACTAATGATAAAGAAGTATATATAACAGAGGGAATTAAAGAAACATTTAATATAATGGATAATAATTTTAAACTTTGCAATTAGATATTGGTGGTAGCGTAATATACATATAAGTAGTTTAAATTATTTTTATTAATTTGTGTATTTAAAGAGTATGTCAAAAGTTTCAAATAATTTATACATATCTAAATTAACTTTAAACCATCATTCTTTTGAAGTTTGAAAAGTATTTATTATAAAATTTTATGAAAATTTTTAATACTGTCTATTTTTTTTAGTTTGTTTATAATAAATTGAATAGGGTATAAAAAATTATACAAATCAACTTTAGGGGAGGTCTTTTTATGAATTACCAACTTCAGCAAGTTCAAGTAATAAAAGCACTTGAGGAAAGAGGATTAGATAATATATTTACTATTTCAAGGGAAACTTCTAAGAGCGTACTTTTCCAAGCTAAGCAAACTTTAAAGAATGGTGATTGTATTATATCTTTAAGTTTAAATGGTGGTAACTTAGCTCCTATATATTATTGTATAGGTAGATTAGATAATCTACATAAGAAGAATGACTTATTAAATCTTATTAATGCTTTTAATGAAGAAAATTTAGTACTTAATTTCTTTTTACATGAGGATAATACAATAATGGCTAGAATCACTTACATATCAAATGAAAAAAACTTTAATGCCTATGATTATGTATCTTTAATTGAAGTAGGATTTAAGTCTATAGAGGATAATTATTATGATAAAATAATGGATGCTTCAAAATAATAATATTATTAAAAGACTAATATAAAGCTTAAAATTACATATTTTAATAATTTAATAGTTTTTATAAATTATGTAGCTATAAAAATAGTAAAATATAACTCATATATTATATTGTTATTAGCAATGTAGTATATGAGTTATATTTTTGAAATTTATACCAAAAAAGTATAATACTTTGAAGTTAATATAATGAATTTTATAAGTATAAAATCAATCGCTAGAAATCATAGAGATAGAATTATAAAAAATAATTTTGAGTTAGGAAAATTGTAACTTTGAAAAATAGGCTTTATTTATACAATAAAGTGCTATAATTATTTTGCGTACTTATCTATAAATTTAAAAATTCTAAAAAATACTCATTACCAGTATCATCATATCCACCAATATGATTATTACCATCTATAATCCAAAGCTCTTTTTTGTTATGAGGAATAGATTTATATATTTCTTCACTATTATCAGAAGCACACACCTTATCACCTTTCTCATGAATAAGCATTATAGGAACAGTTGAATTTTCAACAGCTTTATAAGGCATAACATCATCAAAATTAAATCCAGAATGAAGCTTAGTATAAATATCACCCCAAAAACTAATATAGCTAGTAGGAATAAGAGGAATATTTTCTGCCTCGATACCTAATCTAACAGCATCTTCCATTTTAGAATAGGGGGAATCTAATATATAAAAATCAACATTTTTATCCTTTTCATTTAAAGCAACGTGCATAGTGGAAGTAGCAGCTCCCATAGAAAATCCATGAACACCTATTTTTCCATCAGGGTATATTTTCTTAATATATTTAACAGCACTATCTAAATCATATCTTTCATAAAGTCCAAAACTATAATCATCACCACCACTTTTTCCTGTGTGTCTTTGATTGTATACTAATACGTTATATCCATTATCTAAATAGTTAAAAGAGTATCTTAGCATATCATAATAAGAACGACCAATACCATGAACCATTACTATAGTGTTATTAGTTTTCTTATTAGACTTTATAAGTAAAGATTCTATTTTATAATTGTTTTTAGTTTTAATCATTAAATTTTCATGTTTGTAGTTTTTTAACTTATCTAAAGGTTTATCAGGTTTTTGAGAGAATACTTCAACTATATTTTCACTTTTATTAACTTCAGATGAACCAACAGATCCGTCATACACTAGTTTTCCTAAGTAGTAGGAACCACCTAGTAGAGATAACACCATTATAATGGCTATAAATAACACTTTCTTCTTAGATGTCTTTTTCATTATGTCTCCTTTTTAATCTAGTTTTAGCACTAGATACTAATATCTATTATAACTTAAATTATTATATAGTAATATCTATATATTTTCAATATGATAAATATTAAATTTAATTTATTTAAAGATATATATTTGTATAATCTGTAGTATTAAGTTCATAATACCAATAAAAAGAAAAAAGGAGATTTAAAATTGATAGATATAAATACACTTTATCTAGAATCAAAAAAATCTATAAAGTCATACAGAGAATATAGAGAAATAAGTAAGATACTAAATGATAAAATATTTGATTATCTAGAAACTACCCAAAAAGGGTTAAATGATATTAATATAATGGGATTACTTAAAAATAATAGAGTATATTTAGATAAGAATATAGAATTTGACTACTGTCATGACTTTATATTATATGAAAAAACTCTAAATAATAAAAGCGGAGTGGACTTATTTCTAGAAAGTCATAAATTAGAAGACAAATCAGAAATAGAGCTTATAGAATCAATGAAAAACTCAAAAACTTCTCTTTACAAAGTAATAGATATAGATAAAAAAGACTTTAAAATTAAAATAGAAGATATAAATACAAAAGAAATAATAAATATAATAGATATATCTCTTTCAAGAACTTTAGATAAAGACCATTTGGTATTTACAAGAATAATAAGCATAGGTGATGTAAATTTTACATCAGGAATGGTTATGTTATTTAATCTTAATCATATAGATTTTTTAGAAAGAGTAGCAAAAAAGGAAATGAAAAAACTAAATATAGAAAATGAAAATGTTAAAAGATTTATAACATTTTTTTATTTATCTAGACAACATGGCTACAATATGACACTAACACCTACAACGTAATATTATAAAATTGATATATAAAAAGGGCATGGATACTCTGCTATTATATCTTAAAAAAATTAATACTATATTAAAACATATTCTAAAAATTAAAGCATTTGTCAATTTATGTTAAAAGAATAATTTATATGTTATAATTTAGGTAAAGATATTTATAAAAGGGGGCTTTTAGTGAGAGTGAGAAATGTCTTTAATAATTCCATAGAACAAAAAAGAATAAGTATGGTAATAATACTTTTAATATCAATGATAATATTTAGCTTATACATAATGAGGTTAAATTTGCTTGTAAACGAGGGAGTATCATTTGAGCTTACCAGGTCTTATTTTATAAGATTTTTCAATGCCGTTTTGTCAATACTAGGTATTTTAAGTTGTATTATATCTTATAATAGTAACAAAAAAAAGGAATTGTTTATAGTTGCATTAATGTACACTATATTTTTTATAGATATATTTGTATCAAACCAAATATATATTAAAAGTGATAAAACATATACATATTTTGCAATAGGAACATCTTTTATAAGGCTTATAGTTATGAGCATAGCAGCTAGTAACCTAGAAAAATTAAAAAATATAATTGATGAAAATAAAATAAAGGCTACATCAATAATTGTATTGATAACGTTTTTATTTATATACTTAGAGTATAAATATAATTTATATAATAATTTTCTAGATATTAATTTTATAAAAAATTATAACATATCATTATTTATAATATATTTAATTATATCAGGGATATTTTTCATAAAAAGTATAGTTAAAAAAGATTATATATATGGGGTAATAGGTTTTAGTGCCATAATGTTTTCTATAAAATCTATATATGATTATAGTAGTTTGATAAAACATAATGAAGAAATTAGCTTAACTGCAACATCGGTAATATATATGGGTTTTATTATATTTATAATAGGTCTATTTATAGAACTTAGTCAAAATATAAAGATGAATAGAAAATTAGATGAACAAAGGGACTTATTTTTTAAAATAGTAGAAGAAAATGAGTACAGTAGTATTGTTATATGTGATGAAGAATACAATATAAAATATGCTAATAAAAGAGCTAGAAATAATAACCTAAAAGCATTTAATATTAAAGAATCAAAAGGAGATAATGATAAACATAACTTAAAGTTTATACATTCAAGCAAATCAGTCCTTGATAAAGTTGAAAAAAAACTTAGAAAAGATGAAAATTATAGTGAAAGTATATACATACAAGAAAATGATATGATAGTAGATGTTTCTATACAGGAATTTGAAAAAAATAACACCATATACAAGTTGGTAAGATTAAAGGATGTATCTGAAAAGTACAAAATGGAAAAAGCATTACTAGAGTATGAAAATATAAGACAACAAGAACAAATTAAAACAGAATTTTTTGCTAATATAAGTCACGAACTAAAGACACCATTAAATATAATATACTCGACTATGCAATTATTAACGGCTAGTACACAAAAAAGTGATTTTAAAAATATATACTTAAGGTATAAAGGTTGCTTAGATATAAATTGTAAAAGAATGCTTAGGCTAATAGATAATATAGTAGATGTTACTAAGTTTGAAGTAGGATATAAGGTTCCTCAGTATGGAAACTATGATATAGTGGGAATTGTTGAGGGGATAACTACATCTGTTATAAACTATGCTAGTATTAAAAATATAGAAGTTATATTTGATACAGATGTAGAGGAACTTGATATAAAATTAGACCCAGACATGATGGAAAGAGTTATGTTAAATCTGCTATCAAATGCTATAAAATTTAGTAATAAAGGTGGTACTATCCTAGTAGATATATCAACTAATAAAAAATGGGTTAAAATAAAAGTAAAGGACGAAGGTATCGGTATACCTTCTCATATTAAATCAAGGGTATTTGATAGATTTGTTCAATGTGATAAATCTTTGAGAAGAGAAAATGAAGGTAGTGGCATAGGATTGAGTATAGTAAAATCTATAATTGAGCTGATGGATGGCAAAATTTACTTAAAAAGCGAGGAAAATATAGGTTCAGAATTTACTATTTTGCTACCTAATAAAGTATTAAAAGAATACAATCAAAATAAAGTTATACATAAAGATTATGATATAGATATACAAAGAATACAATTAGAATTTTCAGATATATATGAGTTATATAATGAAAGTTCTTATATACTATAAAGCTTTTTAATTATAATAATATATTTACAATTTAGCATAAATATTATTAATAATATTTAAAACAAAGGAACTAGATAGATGAAAAAGATAGTATTTAGATGGATAGTATTTTTAACAGTACCATCAATAGTTCTAGTAACTTATGTACTATCAACTAGGGTTGGAGTAAAATCTTATGAAATCGAATTTTTAATAATGCTAGGGCTTTTTTTAGGTATAATTATAGGTGGAGTTTATGAAGGGATTAGAATAATAAAATTAAAAAAATAAACTAAGAAGCTATATATAAAATCTAATGTTTATATATAGTTTTTTAGTATGGTAAATAATAAGATATATTATTAAATATAATCTAAAAACAAAAATTTACAATTTATATGATATAATCACATATCATAGTATTGAAGGGGGATTTTAATGAAAAATTTTAATGTTTTTGAGGATATAAGAGAAGAAAATAAAAATAATATGATAATTATATTTCTAATATCTATTATAGTATTTGGGGTTTATATAATAAGATTAGGATCACTTATAGATGGACAATCAAATTTTGAATTCACAAGATCAGAGTTTATAAGGTTTTTCAATGCGATTTTAGCTGCATTAGGAGTTTTAAGTTGTTTACTATCATATAGTAGCAATAAGAAAAAAGAGTTATTTTTAATATCACTAATGTATATAGTTTTTTTATTAGATATATGTATTTCTAATCAATTAAACTATGAAAGTAACAATGTTGAGGTATATCTTGCAATAGGGACAACGTTTATAAGAGTTGTAATCGCACTTATATCTATTAGTAACATGGAAAATCTTAAAGGCTTTATTATAGAAAATAAAGTTAAAGCATTTATAATAGTGGTAATTAGCACTTTTATGGTTACGTATATAGAGTATAACTACAAAATTTCAGAAAGTATAATGAATATGGAATTTTTCATAGCATATAATATACTACTATTTTTTATATATTTATTTATAGCTGTTATTTTTTATATAAAAAGTATATCAGAAAAAGAATATATATATGGAGTAATAGCATCTAGTATACTCATGTTTGCAACAAAGTCTATATATTCTATAGCAAGTTATATATATACGAATGATGAAATTAGATTAACATCAGTTTCAATAACTTATATAGGTTTTATAATGTTTATATTAGGGTTATTTATAGAACTTAGCGAAAATGTAAAGAAAAACAAAAAACTAGAAGAGCAAAAAGGTCTATTTTTTAGTATAGTAGAAGAAAGTAAACATAATAATATAATAATCTGTGATGAAAAATATAACATTAAATATTTAAATAAAAAGGCTATATCAAGTAGGAAGGAAGAGTATTCAGATTATTTATGCCGTGATAGAGAATATAAACTTAATATTGACAAGATATTTAAGGGAAAAATATTTTTTTATGAAATAGAAGAATGTTTACAAAAATATGATCATTATAACAAAGAAATATACATAGAAGGTGAAGATATATTCATAGATATATCTATACAATTATTTAAAAAAAATGATAAGAGATATAAAGTTGTAATTATTAAGGATGTATCTGAAAAGTATAAAATGCAAACAGCTTTATTAGAATATAAAAATATGAAAAAAGAAGAAAGAATGAAAAATGAATTTTTTGCTAATATAAGTCATGAACTTAAAACTCCTTTAAATATAATATATTCAACTATGCAACTATTAAATTATAGCTTAGATAAAAATAACTTTAAGGAAATATACTTAAAATATAAAAATAGCTTAGATATAAATTGCAAAAGAATGCTTAGATTAATAGATAATATAGTGGATATAACTAAATTAGAAGTAGGGTTTAAAGTTCCAGACTTTAGTAACTATGATATAGTAAGACTTGTTGAGGGGATAAGTACATCTGTTGTAAATTATGCTAAGGTAAAAGAAATTGATGTAATATTTGATACAGATGTAGAAGAGCTTAACATAAAATGTGATCCAGATATGATAGAAAGAGTCATGTTAAATTTATTATCAAATGCTATAAAATTTAGTGATAATGGTGGAATTATTTTAGTAGATATATCAACTACAAACAAGTGGGTAAGTATCAAGGTAAAGGATGAGGGGATCGGTATACCTATTGAGATTCAAAATAAGATATTTGATAGATTTGTCCAGGGTGATAAGTCATTAAGAAGAGAAAATGAAGGTAGTGGAATAGGGTTAAGTATAACAAAATCTATTGTTGAGTTAATGGGTGGTAATATAAACTTAAAAAGTGATGGGGTAAGAGGAACAGAGTTTACTATTTTATTACCTAATGAAGTTTTAGAAGAGGAAAATAGCAAAAAAATAGTAAATAATGTTTACAAAGTAGATATACAAAAGATACAGCTAGAGTTTTCAGATATATATGAACTTTATGATGTAGTATAAATATATTTAGTGAAATAATATCAAATTAAAATTAATATAATAAAGAGTATAATTAAGTATCTAAAAGCTGACTACTAAACTTAATAGGAGTCAGCTTTTTTAATTAGCAAAATACCCTAGTTTAATATTATACAGAAAAAACCTCATATAAATACCTTTTACGTGTTTTCGATATAGGGTCTTTTTTGTACTTATTTTAATCATTTAACTAAGATTATAAGATTTAATTTTATGAAAAACTTTTAATGATTGTACAAATATGAAAAAACCAATAACTATTCCAAGAGATATTCCTAAAATTATCATAAAAGTTTCCATTCCCTTTTGTCTAAATACATTCATATTCATACTTATTGCTGCTAACATTGTATAATAAAAGCTACTACCTGGAAGTAATGGAACAACTGAAGGAATTAAACAAATATTAGCTGGTGTTTTTAACACACGTGCCATAATCTCAGAATATATACATACCAATATAGCAGATAAAAAATTTGCTAGAAATAAACTATTGCTCATATTCAAAACGAATAAATACATTATCCATGAAATAAATGCACCAAATGAGATTGGTATTAACTTTGACTTATCTACATTAAAGTAAATAGCAAAGCCAACTGTACCAGAGACAGCCGTTATAATTTGTATTAAATTACTATCCATAATTAAAATCCTCCAAGACTATATATGAAAAATACCAAATACTACAAGAGATAAGCCAAATCCTAATGCAACGGATAACGCAATTAAGACAGACTCAATTATTCTATAAAGACCGGCTATAATATCTCTATAAAATATATCTTTAACACCATTTACTAGCGCTAATGTAGGAATAAATAACATTATATTTCCTATCATAATTTTATCTACATTTTGTCCTAGTCCAAATTTAACTAAAATTATTCCGAAACATCCTGTTATAAAACTTAAAATCATTGTATATATCAAATTATTAGAACCATTCAAATTACAATATTTTTCCATAAAGAAAACAATCCCACCTATTACTCCTGCTAATATACCATCTAAAAAGCTTCCTCCAAAAAATATAGCAAAGGATAGAGAAGATAAAATATATCCAACACAGCTATAATAGCCGGAATTGACTGAGGAAACAGCCTTTTTAGTCATATACTCAATATCTTTTATATTTGGGGCATTTTTACAAATATATCTTGATAATTCATTTAAAGACTCTAATTTTCCTAAGTTATTTGATACTTTTTCTATTCTTACTGATTGAGTAGAATGATAGCCTTCTTTAGTCTTTATAGTTGCAATTATTAAGGTTGTTAAAGCATAAATTTCTACATTATCTATACTATAAGTCTTACAAATACGTCTAATACTATCTTCAACTCTCCATATTTCAGCACCAGCACTTAACATTGATTTTCCAATTTCAAGGGCAACACTTAATAAATATTCACTTTCTCTCTGATTCATAATATATATCTCCATCAAATATATGTCTTAATTTTAGTACTTTAGTTTAATAATATCTAAATACATACTTATACTACTCAAATGGTTGATTTATGTAACTTCATCAAAAAATTTATAAAATACAATTCATCATTAAAAAACTCATGAAGAAGCCATATGTATATGAAAATATATAAATTCATAAAAATTAGATTTATAATTTAAATTCGAAATTCCAGTCTTGGAATTTAATTTTTCCTTAGTAATAAAAAAATTTATTTTACCCATATCATACCTTCTTTTTTTATTAGATTTAAATCTGATAAGAAAAAACTTACTATGATCTCAATTATTTGTTAATGAAGTTACTTAAGCTTATGAGCTATATAAATAGTAACTATATTTACAATATATATTGTAAAATTTTGTATTTTTATGTAAGAATTTCACGACATATAGTATAACACAAAGTAGATTAAAAATATATTCTCTTATATATAAGTAATTTGAAAATAGAATTGATAATATTTAATGTGTAATCTATACTTAAAAGGTAACTAGTTAAATACTCAGATGATAATGAAATGATGCAAAAAAAGCATATATCTAGGCAATGTTTTTTTATTGATTTAAATAATATATCAATAGGTGAGATATTAATTAAAAGGGGAAAATTAATTATGCATGAAAAGTTTAAAATATTAAGCAATGATGTAAAAATACCTTTAGTTGGTTTTGGCACATACAAGTCAGGAAATGATGAAGAAACGGCTAGATTAGTAATAAAGGCTTTAAATGCAGGATATCGGATGATAGATACTGCCTATTTTTATGGAAATGAAGTTGGCATAGGTAAAGGGATAAAAGATAGTGAAATAAATAGAGAAGAAATATTTTTAGTAACTAAGCTTTGGAATGATGACCATGGATATGAAAAAACTATTGAAGCTTTCAATAAATCACTAAATAATTTGCAAGTAGATTATATAGATTTATATTTAATTCATTGGCCAAATAAATTAAATAATGAAACATGGAAAGCATTTGAATACTTATACGAAACAGGAAAAGTAAAAGCTATAGGTGTATGCAATTTTAAAGTAAATCACTTAGAAGATCTAAAGAAAAGCGCAAAAATAATGCCAATGATAAATCAAGTAGAAATTCATCCTTTTAGTACTAAAAATGAAATTTTAAATTACTGTAAAGACAATAATATTCAAGTTATTGCATGGAGCCCTATAAGTAGGGGGAGGGTATTTTCTAGTGATTTAATGGTAAACTTATCAGAAAAATATAAAAAAACAATAGCTCAAATAGTATTGAGATGGCATATACAAAGAGGAATTATACCTATACCAAAATCGTCAAATGAAGATAGAATAAAAGAAAATATAGACATATTTAACTTTGAAATTTCAAATGAAGATATAGAAGCTATTAATTCATTAAATGAGGGCGATTATGTATCTGTATCAAAGCCTCCGATTAATACTATATATAATGAAGCAAAGTAGTTAAAAACATATCACTATAAGTGATGCGGTTTTTAACTTATAAATAAATGTATTATGTGTAATATGTCAAAAAAGAAAGTACTAATTATGAGTTTTATAAAAGATTTAGTTTTAATATTATTATGGATATGAAAATATTTATATAGTATTAAAATATAAATATAATTTAGAATAATTATGCTATACTTATTATTAACAGATTATTAAATTTACTAAATAATAGGGGGAACATATGAATAATCAAGGGGAAAATCAAAAGAATGTAAAAGATACATCTAGTGTAGTAGTAGAAAAACTATTAAATTCTAGATCAATAATCATTTCAGGAGAGATAAACCAAGAGTTGGCTGAAAAAGTAGCAACACAATTATTAATCCTACAGGAAATGGGAGACGAACCAATAAAGATATTTATTAATAGTCAAGGTGGTCATGTAGAAGCAGGGGATACTATACATGATATGATTAAGTTTATTAAACCTCGCGTTATTATAATAGGTACTGGATGGGTTGCAAGTGCAGGTATAACAATTTACCTTGCTGCTGACAAAGAAGACAGATATTCACTGCCTAATACTAGATATATGATACATCAACCATTAGGTGGATGTAGAGGTCAAGCTACAGATATACATATAGAAGCAAAAGAGATAGTAAGAGTTCGAAAAAGAATTAATAATATAATTAGTGCTGCTACAGGACAATCCTTAGAAAAGGTAGAAAAAGATACAGATAGAAACTACTGGTTAAATGCAGAGGAAGCAGTTGATTATGGTATAGTAAGTAAAGTTATATCAAGTTATGATGAGTTATCTAATTTATAAGATGTATATGTAATAAATAGAATAACTAATATATATGAAAAATTAAAATAATAAAAAAGCCGTATCACAATCAAATGATACGGCTTTTTATATATTAGTAGATTATAAATTACTTAAATTCTCCTAAGGTTATAATATGTCAAAAAAACAATAAAAGTGTAACTGTTTGAAACTATATATCATATTAATATATAAACACATAATTAAGGGAGGAATATAGGTGTATAGTGATAACTTTGACAATATAACTAGAAAATTTAATGTTACAGTATTATCCATTCCGATTGTATATGACTTTTTTGGCGACTATGATCCAAATGGAATGATGTATATATTAAGTGAAGATAAAGGGAAAGTGAAAGAGAAGGCTTTGAAAAATTTCAACAATAAAGATCAAAAAGGAGATCCACTTCCAATACCTACAGAAGAAGTTCAACCTCTTACAATAAGGGCAAATGTCGGAGATACAGTAAGAATAGAGTTTGAGCACAATGAAAATAGAAGGTTATCAATTCATATGCAAGGACTTAAGTACAGAAATATAAAATCTGATGGTGCTAATGTAGGTTACAATGAAGACTCTACAGTTGGTCCAGGTGAAAAGATAATATATGAATGGTATGCAGATAGAGAAGGAATATTTTACTTTAGTGATATGGGAGATACTAGATTTAGTGAAGATGCAACTAATATACATGGCCTATTTGGAGCACTTATAGTACAAGCTAAAGGATCTACATGGACAGACCCTGTAGATGGATCTGAACTTCGAAGCGGTATATTTGCTGATATACACAATCCATTTAAGCCAAGTTTTAGAGAATATGCAGTGTATTTTCATGATGAACTTGAAGTTGTAAATAGATTTGGAAATCAAATAATAGATCCTCATACTAATCAACCAATGGCAGTAACTGCTATCAGTTATAGATCAGAGCCAATGGTAAATAGAGCTAATTTAATACCGCTAAAAGATAGAGGTATTAAATGTTGTAATCCTTTTAATCCAGAGGATAGCTGCAGCCGTACAGATATAATAGAGCCTAATCATATGCTAGTAGATGGTGAAGACGTTTCTATGAGCTCATGGACTTATGGAGATCCATCAACTTTTATACCAAGAGCATATAAAGGAGACCCCTCAAAATTTAGACTTATACATGGAGGTGTATTAGAAACACATGTATTCCATCTTCATACACATCAATGGAAGTTAGAACCAGATGATCCGAATTCTACTATAATAGACTCTATATCAGTAAGCCCTCAAGAAAGTCATACTATAGATATATTACACGGAGCAGGAAGCTTACCTGGGTCTATAGGAGATCACATATGGCATTGTCATTTATACCCTCACTTTCATGAAGGAATGTGGTCTTTATGGAGAGTATTTGATAGATTAGAAACAGGCAAAGATGTAATACTTGAAAATGGAGAAATCATACGTCCACTATATCCAGATGGAACTTATATAAAAGCTCTAAATCCTTTACCAGATAGAGAAAAACCACCTAAAAAAGATTTAGACCATCCAGGGTATCCAGGGTTTATAAATGGAGTGTTTAAAGAAAGGGCAAAACAGCCGCCTTTAGGAATACTTAATCAAAACGGTCAAAATAAAATGTGCCCAACTGATATTGAAAGAGCAAACCTTTCGAAGGATGTTACTAGAGGAGCTTTATACACTCAACCTTGTCCAGATACAAGTAAATGCTACTTTAAAGAGCCAGATGCTATTTTTGAACTATTTGCACTACAAGCAAAATTGATATATAACAATGCAGGGTGGAATGATCCATATGGAAGATTTTATGTTATGAAAGAGCAAATAGAAGAATATACAGGACATAAGATGACAGATGAAAATAAAGAAAAGTTAGCTAAAATGTATGTAGCTGGAATAGAAAATGAAGAGATTAATGTAGAGCCATTAGTTATAAGAGCTAATGAGGGTGATTGTATAGAAGTTAGACTTACTAATTTCTTACCAGAAACATTACCGAAAACAGAATTTCAATTAGAAACTTTAACTGATAATGTAGGCTTTCATATACATTTAGTTAAGTTTGATGTTATAGCTTCAGATGGTGGTGCAAATGGATATAATAATATGGCTTCTGTTTTTTATGGAGAAACTATAGTAGAAAGATATTATGCTAATGAAGAATTAAATGCTTGTTTCTTCCACGACCATCTTAATCCAAATTCACATCAACAACATGGAGTGTTTGGAAGTCTTATAATAGAACCTAAAGGATCCACATACCATGATCCGAAAACAGGTAATCCAATAAAATATGGGACAAAAGCAGTAATAAAAACACCTTCAGGTAGAACTTTCAGGGAGTTTGGATTATTTGTTCATGACTTTGCATTACTATTTGATAAAGATAAAAATCCATTAAATCCACCGCCATTTTCAGGGTCACATGATGATCCAGGTGTTATGGGCATAAATTATAAATGCGAACCCTTAAGAGAAAGATTAAATGGTAATGACCCAAATCATGTATTTAATGATCCAGCTTATGTATTTAGTTCTAACGTACATGGTGACCCAGTGACACCATTACTAGAAACATATCCAGGAGATGAAATTGTAATAAGATTATTAGATGGAGCACAAGAAGAGCAACATGCATTTAATATAAATGGAATGAAGTGGAGAAAAGAAATAACAGATAAAAAATCACCATTAGTTCAATCTCAAACATTAGGAATATCAGAAGCATTTAATATAAAAATAACAGATGACTATAAAGCAGGTGATTATATTTATTACTTTGGAGGACAAGATGATTTCTGGTTAGGTTTATGGGGAATAATAAGAGTTTATAAAGATAAAACTGAAAAATTATTGCCTATAGGTAATAATAATAATTGTATAAATAATATGGATACAATGAAAAATAAAAATATAATCACTAGAGAGTTTCATATAGCAGCCATCCAAAAAGATATACTATATAATAATTTTAAAGATCATGATCCAGATGGATTGTTATTTGTGCCATATGAACACAAAGATGCTATAATTAATGGAACGATGGAACCAATTCCATTAATATTAAGAGCAAATAAAGGTGAATATATAAAAGTAACTTTAACTAATTTATTCACTAAACCAATACCATACCAAGATTTTCCAGGAGTACCAGTGGATAAAGAAATTAAGCCGTCTATGAGGGTAGGAATTAGCCCACAATTTTTAAAATTTGATCCAATAAATAGTAGTGGTATAAATATAGGATATAACGATGTAGATCAAACTGTAGGACCTGGAGAAAGTATAGAATATTTATGGTACGCAGATGAAGAATATGGAACTTGCTTATTATCATCATTTACAGATATAAGAAATCATAGATATCATGGTTTATTTGGAGCAATAATAATAGAGCCAGAAGGATCACAAATACGTAGTTCTAGCAATAATGGATATAAAAACAATTATAAAGAACAAGTAACAGTATATGTAGATGGAAATGAACAATTTAGAGAGTTTGTAATGTTTATGCACAATGGAATAAGACTTTTGGATGCACATGGTAATTTAATAAAAACTAATCAAGTAAATGAAGATGGTGAAGTACCTGAACCAGTAGATTTTGAAGATAGAGGTGAAAAAGGATTTAATTACAGATCAGAAAGATTTTTTAATAGATTAAAATATAATCCTAACTATGATATATCAAAAATATTTAGCTCTAAAGTTCATGGAGATCCAGCTACACCAATATTTGAAGCTTCACCAGGAGAAAAAGTTATAATAAGACTTCTAATGCCAGCCGATAAGCCTAGAAATACTTGCTTTGTACTTCATGGACATGAATGGAAAGCCCAACCAGAAGACCCATTTACAAGAATCATATCAGCTCAAGGAGCTATGAATATAGGAAATGTGTTTAATATAGAATTACTAAATGGAGCATCCATGATACCTGGGGACTATTTATATAGATCTGGGCTTATAAGATGGGATATAGAATCAGGTATGTGGGGTATATTTAGAATTAATAATTAATACGTAAAGTCATATCTCAATTAAAAGATAGTCTTCATAAAATTAAATTAAAAAGCTATATAAACTTAAAGTTTATATAGCTTTTTAATTTAATTTGAAATTGATTGTAAAAATTTAGGTATTATATCATGATTGTAGTGCTTAAAGAAATAATTTCATAGATAATAACATTAAGCTAATTCTAAAGCAATTTCCATCATTTTAGTAAAAGCAGTTTGTCTTTCCATAGCAGTAGTAGCAATACCTTCAAAAGGTAAATCAGATATTGTTAACATACATAATGCATTAACTCCTGCACGAGCAGCGTTCATATATAAAGCAGCAGCTTCCATCTCAACAGCTAATACATTCATCTTACTCCATGATTTTAATGCATCTAAACCGCCGTCGTTGTAGAAAACATCACTAGAGAATATGTTACCGACTACTGGAGTTATTCCCTTTTCTAAAGCTATATCATGAGCTTTTTTTACTAACTCAAAACTAGCTATTGGAGCAAATGTACCAGGTAAATTATACTGAGATCCGTAATTTGAATCAGTACAAGCTGCCATACCTATAACTATATCATGTATTTTTAGATTGCTATTTAAAGCACCAGCAGAACCTATTCTTATAAGATTTTTAACACCATAAAAATGTATTAATTCATAAGAATATATTCCCATAGAAGGTCCACCCATACCAGTACCTTGAACTGATATTCTTTTACCTTTGTAATATCCTGTATATCCGTACATTCCCCTAACCGTATTATACTCAACTGCATTTTCTAAAAAATTTTCAGCTATAAATTTAGCTCTTAATGGATCTCCAGGTAAAAGTATAGTTTCAGCTATATCTCCTAAATTTGCAGCGTTATGTGGTGTTAATCCCATGTCTAAATCCTCCTAAAATGTCATATATATTTTAAATATTATTTTCTATTATCATATTCCTTTTGGTTAACAGGAATAGTTATTTCTCCCTTTTTCACTTTTTCAGTTTGTTCTTTAACAAATGCTAAAATTTCTTCATTAACATTTTTCTCAGTAGTAGGAGCTATTCCAACTCCATCTTCATTAATTCCGAAAACACTTATTTCCCCACCTTTAAAATCTCCGTTAACTAAATCTTTAACCGTATTATATACTACCATATCAACCCTTTTAATAGCAGAAGTTATAACATTGTCAGGTGCTAAAGAGTTTTGGTCTTTATCAACACCTATTGCCATTTTATTATTTTCTCTAGCAGCTTCTATAGCCCCCGAACCAGTATCTCCAGCTGCTGTAAATATTATATCTACATTATTTGAATGCATTTGATTAGCAATAGCTTTTCCTTTAGCCGCATCTGAATAAGTATCTGCATATTGTCTTAAAACTTTAGTACCCTTTCCTGCATCATCAACACCTGCTAAGAAACCATACTCAAAACTTTCTATTATTGGATTTTTAGTACCCCCTATAAAACCAACAGTATTAGTTTCAGTTTTCATACCAGCTATTAATCCTACTAAATAAGATGCTTCTTCAGCATTAAACATTATAGAGTTTACATTTGCTGGTTGCTTTTCATAAGAATGATCTATAATAGCGAATTTTTGATCTGGATAGTTTTCAGCAGCTTCTCTTATAGCTTCATCCATTTGAAAACCTATACCAATTACTAAGTCAGAATCATTATCTACAGCTGTTTCAACATTTTGAGCATAATCAGACACTTGTTTAGATTGTATGACTTCAACATCAACTCCAAGCTCTTTTTCAGCTTTTTGCAGTCCTTCCCAAGCTGATTGATTAAAAGACTGGTCATTTATACCACCTAAGTCAGATATCATAGTTATCTTTAAAGTATCAGATTCTTTACTACCACTACTTGAACTACATCCCACAAGAGCAAAAGACATCAATGATAAAACAACCCCTGCTGTCAATATTTTCTTAAACCTCATATTTTACCTCCAATGTTCATTGATTGATTTTATTTTAATATAAAACTTATATAAAATACAACAGTTTTTTATAAAAAAATACAAAATATGATATACTAATAAAAAATATTCAATAAGTATGATGTATTAAATAAAAATAATAAATAAATAAATCGTATTTTAAGTTTAAAATATTGAAAAATGTTCGTAATTAATATATAATTTTAAAAAATGAGAAAAAGGGAGTTTATTATGAAGCAGATACTTATAAAAAATGCATATTTGATAACAATGAATGGACAAAGGGAAGTTTATGAAAATGGCAAACTGTTAATAGAAGATAATAAAATAAAGGCAGTTGGAAATTTTGATGAAAGTATAGTAAGTTCTGGTGCAGAAGTGTATGATGCAAAAGGGAAAATACTTATGCCAGGATTAGTAAATACTCATGTTCATTTGTCTCAACAACTAGGCAGAGGAATAGCAGATGATGTAAATTTATTAACTTGGTTAAGAGAACGAGTATGGCCTTATGAAAGTAGTTTTGATTATGAAGATTCATTAATATCATCAACAGCTTGCTGTATAGAATTAATACGTTCAGGAGTAACAACTTTCTTAGAATCAGGCGGACAATATGTAGATGCAATGGTAGAAGCAGTAAATAAAACAGGAATAAGAGCATGTTTAGCAAAATCAGTAATGGATGAGGGGGAAGGATTACCTAAAGCATTTGATAAAGCTGCACAAGAAGAATTAGATACACAAGAAGAGTTATATAATAAATATAACAATACATCTAATGAAAGGGTAAAAATATGGTTTGCTCTTAGAACAATATTTAATAACTCTGATGAATTAATACTTAAAACTAAACAATTAGCAGATAAATACAAAACAGGTATACATATGCATGTTGCTGAAATAGAAGATGAAGTTGAATTTGCAAAGCTTAGAGCAGGGCTTACAACAGTAGAACATCTAAATAAATTAGGAGTGCTAGATAAAAATTTATTGGCTGTTCATACAGTATGGTTAACAGAAAGAGAAATAGAGCTATTTAGATTCTATGATGTTAAAGTTTCACATAATCCAGCAGCAGCTATGAAAGTAGTATTAGGGTTTGCATCAGTACCTGAAATGTTAGAAAAGGGAATACCTGTATCAATAGGAACAGATGGAGCTCCGTCAAACAATAGAATGGACATGATGAGAGATATGTACCTAACATCATTAATACATAAAGGTAGAACGTTAAACCCAGAAGTTGTAAATGCAGAGACAGTATTAGAAATGGCTACTATAAACGGTGCAAAGTGTGCATTATTAGAAAAGGAAATAGGAAGTCTTGAAGTTGGTAAAAAAGCAGATATGATAATACTTAACCCAAACACTATACATTCACTGCCAATGCATAATCCAATAGGAAATATAGTATACTCTATGAGTAGTGAAAATATTGAATCAACAATATGTGATGGTAAGTGGTTAATGAAAGAAAAAGAAATATTAGTATTAGATGAGGTAGAGCTTTTAGAAAAAGTAAAGAATCAAGCAGAAAAAATAAGAAAAAAAGCTAATATAAACTTAACAACTAACTTTAAAGTAATAAAATAAATATGATAAATTAATAAATTATGTAATTTTAAATAAATATAAAAATCCAACAGTAAAAGCTGTTGGATTTTTATATTAGAATCTACTACTTACTAGTAGCCGTGTTCATTTTATACTTTGCAAATCTAAGCCATAATCTTATTTTTCTAAATACATTACCTTGAGATAATATAGTAAATAATCCACAAACTATTAAAATAAAATAATATACAAATATTCCATATAAGAATACAGAATAACCAATAATAGCTTTAGAGAATATACCACCAAATATTGTAAAGAATGCTATTTCATTAGCACCAACATTGCCTGGTGTAGGCATAGCAGAAACCGCCATATATAAAAAGACTTGTAGTGACAGCATATAAAAATAAGAAGCACCACTTAATCTAAGAGCTTTATATATACAAAATGCTATACTAAAGTAAATAGTAAGCTGAACAATTGTAAGTAATGTAGATTTAAACAAAGCTTTCTTATCCTTTATAAAGGATTTGATGGAAAAATTATACTCATCTATAAAGCTATTCACTTTTGGTCGTTTGTTATCTAAAAATTTTAAAAATTTAATTTTACTTAATAAATTAAAAATAAAGTGAACAAACTTTTTAGTTTGAGTTGGTCTATAAACTATAAAAAATCCGAAGCATAAAGTAACTATATTAAGAGACATACCCATAGCAATGAAAGTAAGTACAGGTTTTAAAGTAGATTTAAGAACATCTACATTAAAAGCCATTAAAAAAATACAATATAAAGTTACCATAATTTGATATATAACAGTTTTATTAGAGACAACTGCAACAGCTTTGCTAGCTGATATATTAGATTTTGATAACTCATAAACTTGCATAGGTTGACTACCAGATGCCATAGGAGTAACTAAGTTATAATAAAGACCTAATATACCTACTTTATATCCTAAAAATTTGGTTTTAGCTCCATGTATAGAGTTTATTATAACTCTTAAAATATAACCTTCTAAAATTATATATGAAATCATTAATAAAAATCCAACAGCTATATACTTATAATCAATTACTTTTAAAATATCAGATAAAATATTTATATCTAATGTACTAGCGACTAAATAAGTGGTTACTGTCATTAAAAGGATTAAAAAAATGTATTGCAAAAGATTTTTAGGCTTTTTACTTATTTTTTTCATAATACCACCCCTATTTAAAAATGTCTATTTTCAACTCTTTTAATTAAGTTCGAAATAAAAAATAGTATCTATCAAATTTACAAAAAACTATTAAATTTGTATATAAGTGATTTTTTATATAACAATAAAAAATCACATTTATCTTGCAATAAATCTCTTTGAATTCACCAAAGTTTATCGAATGTAAGTTATATATATATTATACATATAAAAAAGGAATTACAAATGTATATATCAACTAAACTTATAATAGTTTCATATAAAGCGATATGCAGATGGTAATATTAAAATATTAGAAGGATAAATCATGGATAAATAGAATAAATTTTGAAAAAACTAATGTAAAAGTTTTTAGGAGGAATTATGCTAAAGAAACATAATTGTTTACAAGTTATAGAAAATACTTATTTAAAAGAAACTAAAATTATAAAGGCAAGTACCCAAAAAGAGCTTCAAGAAAAGATAAATAGACAAGTAGAGTTATGGAATGACAAAGAGATTTATTTAAAGCAGCAGATGAAATAAAAGTATACTGGAATATGATTAAACATATTAAAGATATATATAGGATTATGATATGTATGTAAGAATAAAATAATTTAAAAATGAAAAACTAAGACTAAAACAACATTTAGGAGGAACATCATGCAATTAAGAAGAGCAGCAGAGATAATGAACTCAAAGCAAAAGGAAAATATCGTAGTATATTATCAAAATGAGCCAGTAAATATAGTTAGTCTTAATAGTAATATAGGAACTGCATATGTTAAATCAATAAATAATAATAGAGGTTTTGATATTTTAATAGAAGAGCTAAGTGAGAAAAAACAACAATAGAGAAAATTAATAGATTACATAATAATCTATATGCTTAACATACAATCATAAAAAGATGCTTAAAATAATTATTTTAAGCATCTTTTTAATTTAATCAAATATATCTAAAACTAGCTCGTTAGACAACTGTTGTAAAATCTTAACACCAGCAACACTATTACCCATAGCATCAAGTGAAGGTCCAAATACACCTATTCCCATTTTATTAGGTACAGTAGCAAGTATACCACCGCCAACACCAGATTTAGCAGGTATTCCAATATGTACTGCAAAATCACCAGATTCATCATAAAGGCCACAAGTAACCATTATAGACTTAACAATAGTACAAATATCTCTAGGTATAATCATTTCGCCAGTAAAAGGACTGACTCCTTTGTTAGCTAAAATAGCCCCAATCCTTGCCAAATCTATAGCAGTAACAGAAATAGAACATTGTCTAAAATAACAGTCTAAAACATCTTCAACATTATCAATTAGGCCATGCCCCTTCATGTAATAAGCTAAAGACCTATTTATATCACCAGTTCTTTTTTCAGATAAATAAATATCTTCAATTACATGAATATTAGGATTGTTAGTTAACTTTCTAGTAAATTCTAATATTCTATTGGTTTTCTCATTACTATTTTTACCCATTATAAGTGAATTAACAATAATAGCACCTGCATTTATAAATGGATTAGATGGATAAGGCTTATTATTTATTTTCATATTAAGAATAGAATTAAAAGCAAAACCACTAGGCTCAACCCCTATTTTTCTAAAAACATACTGTGGTGAATTATCCATCATAGCCATTATAAGAGCTATGACCTTAGAAGTACTTTCTATTGCAAAAGATTTATTATAATCTCCAGCAAAGTATTCCTTACAATTGCAATCTCTCAAATCTACAATAGCTACACCAAGCTGGTTTTCATCAACTTCAGCAAGTGCTGGTATATAGGTAGCTACATGACCATTTTTTATGTATTTTTTGTTTTCATTAACTATTTTGTTTAGTAAATCAAACATAAAAATCGCTTCCTTTTTTATAAAATTTGTTATTAGTAGTGTACTTACCCTAAAGCACATCAAAAAAACATATCTAAAAATTCAAAAAATATTATAAAAATTAACTATTACCAAATTTAGAATCTATACAATCAAATCATTACTTAACTTTATATATAAAGTTAAAAATAAATAGAATAGGATTAGTAAAAAAGCATATATACTCTATAAGAACTAAAAATAGAAGAAAGAAAAAGGGGGAGATCATGAAGGGTTTAATAAACAAATGGAATAAAATAAGTTTGGTAAAAAGAATATTAATAGGACTGATAATAGGAATAATACTTGCGCTTACAGCTAAAGACATAGCAAGTCCAATAGTGATTTTTGGTTCTTTATTCGTAGGGGCATTAAAAGCAGTAGCACCAATTCTTGTATTTTTCTTAGTAATGTCAGCGATATCTAGCCATGAAAAAGGTCAGCAAACAAATATGAAATCAATTTTAGTACTTTATTTGTTAGGAACATTTTTAGCTGGATTAACAGCAGTAGTGGGAAGTTTTATATTTCCAACAACATTAACATTAGTAGAGGGAGCTAAAGATGTTGTACCACCAGAAGGTATAGTAGAAGTATTAAAATCATTACTAATGAATGTGGTTGATAATCCAGTAAGTGCACTTTTAAATGCAAATTATATAGGTATATTATCATGGTCATTAATGCTAGGATTAGCTTTAAAAAATGCCTCAAGTTCAACAAAATTAGTAATATCAAATGTATCAGATGCTCTATCAACGGTTGTAAGGTGGATAATAAATTTTGCACCACTTGGTATAATGGGATTGGTATTTAATTCTATAGCAACACAAGGAATAGAATCACTTCTTAGTTATGGACATTTGATAGTAGTATTAATAGGATGTATGGCATTTATAGCATTAGTAGTAAATCCTATAATAGCTTATGTATACATGAGAGAAAATCCATATCCTTTAGTGTTTAAATGTTTGAAAAATAGTGGAATAACCGCATTTTTCACAAGAAGTTCAGCTGCAAATATACCAGTAAACATGAAGCTATGTGAAGAATTAAATTTAAATAAAGATACATACTCAGTATCAATACCACTAGGAGCAACTATAAATATGGCAGGAGCTGCTATAACAATATCAGTATTAACATTAGCAGCAGTCAATACTTTAGGAATAGAAGTAGATATGGGTATGGCATTATTGCTTAGTTTAATGTCAGCAGTAAGTGCTTGTGGAGCATCTGGAGTAGCAGGAGGGTCACTACTTTTAATACCTCTAGCTTGTAGCTTATTTGGTATATCAAACGATATAGCAATGCAAGTAGTAGGAGTAGGATTTATAGTAGGGGTTATACAAGATTCTTGTGAAACAGCACTAAATTCTTCTACGGATGTGCTTTTTACAGCTGTGGCAGAATATGCTAAAAATAGAAAAGAGAAAAAAGGAGCATAAAAATAAAACTTAAATGAGCGTAATTTATATATTTAAAATGTATTTATACTAAATTAGATAGAAAATAAAAAAGAGGATACTTATCCTCTTTTTTATTTAAATAAATTAAAGTATGTTTTAGATTACATAAACTAACTAGCAAAATGTATAACAGGTTTATTAATATATGTAAAAGACTTTAAAGTATCTGAATCTAAATTTTCTTTGAACATATCAATAGCAGTTATTTGACTGTTGTTGTAAGTAGTATAGTAATAAACTCCAGTATCCTAGCACATACAAGCTTTATATAAAGTTATATCATTTATTGTTAAATTATTATATAAATTTTATAAACAAATAATTAAACTTAAAAATACAAAAATAAGAAAACAAAAAAGTGCTTAATTTAAGCACTTTTTTTGTATGAGTAATATTTTTAAGATTTATTTATTATTTTTCTTTTAAGATTTCTTCTATAGAAGATACACATCTACCACATCCAGTAGCTGCACCAGTAGCATTTTTAATATCTTCTACTGTTTTAGCGCCTTCTTCTATAGCTTTTTTTATATCTAAATATTTAACTTGTTTACAAAAACATACTGTTTTATTTTCCATTTTAAATTCTCCTTTAAACTTTAATATATTCTTACAATTGTAGATACCCAAGGAAAAGGTGTTCAATCATAAAAATTAAAATATTATGTCTTAAAAAGTTATTGCATCTATGTTTATATAATTAGCATATGTTATTTATTTTAAAGTATGAAACTTCTAATAAGACATCTAAATTATAATCTATACAAAAGAAAAATAAAGTACAGAAAAGATTTTTAAGTAAACAGTTGTATAATACTTTTTAAATTGTTAAAAATAATCTTAGTTTAAAATATAAAAAGAAGGATGAGTATATATGAAAAAAATAAGTTGTAGTGTAACAAACTGTGCTCATAATTGTCAAGATACTTGTTATGCTAATCGTGTAAATATAGGTGGACAAGGAGCAAAAAATACAGAAGAAACATGTTGTGGTTCTTTCTTAGACAAAAGACATTACTCAACGTTAATAAATAATGCAAGTGAAGGTAAAAATTCAAGTAATGCTTGTGATTGTTTAATATGCAATGTAGCTACATGTACATATAACAATAACAAATTATGCAATGCAGATGTAGTACAAGTAAGTGGAGAAAATGTAAACTTATATATGGAAACAAAATGTTCTACATTCAAGCAAAAATAAGGAGGAAAATATGAGTGAAAATATAATATGTCTATGCAAAGGCATAAGTGAGGAAGCAATAGTAAAAGCTATAAAAGAAGGAGCAACAAGTATAGAAGCTGTAAAAGAAAAGACTGAAGCAACAACTGGTCCATGTAAAGGCAGCAGATGTATTTCTAAAATTGAGGAATTAATAGAAAAACATAAATAAAGAAAAAAATCTTAGAATTACTAAAATACTCCATATATTTTTATATTAAAAAATATATGGAGTATTTTTATACTAAAAAATATAAGTTAAAGGTAGTATATATTTTATTTATGTGCGCATACAAGCTTATAGTAGATTATTAAAAAATAAAGTATAATATATATGATTATTAGTTAAGGATGTGTAAAAATGAATGTAATAAAATATGATGAGACAATCCAAGGTTGGTAAACTCTATTGTATGTGCGATAGACATACTAGGATTTTCACAAATGATAGTGAATTCCTCTAAAAATGGATATGGGAATAATCTACTAACAGAAATAAACTACCTTATAAATAAAAATAAACAATGTATAATACCTAATAAATACAGTAAAGGTAAAATAAAAATATTTACGGATAACATGGTAGTGGCCTATCCTATAAAAGGGGATGGAGAAAAAGAACTAGATGAAATATTAGAAAATGTAGCAGAGTATCAGTTTAACCTATCCTTAGAAGGACTTTTCGTTCGTGGTGGTATAAGCATGGGGGACTTTTATATAAATGAAGATAAAGTTTTTGGATCAGCGCTATTGGATGCTCACAACACAGAAAGTAAGATTGCTTGTTACCCAAGGATTATATTAGATAACAATACCGTATCAAAAGTACAAACTTATATGAACCATTATGATGTAGCACCTTAAAAAAATAAAATACTTATAGATAATGATGGAAATTGGTTTTTAAATTACTTAAATACTATATTTAAATATTATACAGAGTGTAGTAATGAATATGAATTTGAGAGAGTTCAATATGAATTATTACTTAGACATAAAAAGAAAATAGAAGAACAATTATTTATAAATAGAGAAAACATGAGAGTATGGGACAAGTATGTATGGACTGCAAATTATCATAATTATTTCTGTAGTATACATTTTCCTAAAGAAAAAGAATTAGAAATATCTAGAAAAGATTTACTTTCGTGGCCAAGGCAAATATCTAATCAAGATACATAAGAAAAAAGCTGTCTAAAAGAAGTTAAAATACTTTTAGACAGCTTTTTATATACAAAGAAGATAATACTCACAATTGAATTTAATATAGATATTTTGATTAATTTCAAAAATGAAAATATTTTTCTAAAATATAAATAATAGACTGAGAAAAATAATAAAAAAAGAAAAAAACTTGCAGAAATAAAAATGATATGATAAAATTTGAACATAAAAAACGATTGCGAAGAGGGGGAGACGATGTTTACACAAATAAAAGGAAAACTTATAGTATCGTGTCAAGCCTTAGAAAATGAACCATTACATAGTTCATTTGTAATGGGAAAGATGGCAAAAGCAGCTAAAGAAGGTGGAGCAGTAGCTATAAGGGCACAAGGCGTGGAAGATATATTAGAAATAAAAAAAACAACTAATTTACCAATAATAGGAATTATAAAAAGAAATTATAGTGATTCAGAAATATATATAACACCTACCAAAAAAGAAGTAGAAGAACTTTCAAAGACAAAATGTGAAATGATAGCAATAGATGCTACTGATAGAGTTAGACCAAATGGTGAAATTTTAAAAGATTTAATAGATTATATACATAGCTTTGATATTTTAGTAATGGCAGATATATCAACATATGAAGAAGCCTTAAATGCTCAAAATCTAGGGTGTGATTGTATATCGACAACATTATGTGGATATACTTCTTACTCAGAAAACCATGAAGGTCCAAATTTAGAGCTTATAAAAAAATTATCAGATGAATTATATATACCAGTTATAGCAGAAGGAAGAATAAATACACCAAAGGATTTAAAGGATGTATATGAAAATGGGGCATTTTCAGCAGTAGTAGGTTCAGCTATAACTAGACCACAACTTATAACAGAAAAGTTTGTAAATGCTATAAAGTAAAATCATATAAAGGGGAGACAAATATGTTTAAATACTTACAAAAAGTAGGAAAGTCATTTATGCTACCTATAGCAATATTACCAGCAGCAGGTTTACTTTTAGGAATAGGAGGAGCATTATCAAATCCAAATACTATAAATGCTTATCCATTTTTAAATATACCGTGGCTACAAGCAATATTTACTATAATGTCATCAGCAGGAGACGCTGTATTTGGAAATTTAGCATTAATATTAGGAGTAGGATTAGCAGTAGGGTTAGCTAAAAAAGATAAGGGAACAGCGGCATTAGCGGCGTTGGTAGGATACGTTATAATGAATGCATCTATAAAAGCAATGCTTGGAATATTTACACCAGATGCACCAGCAATAGATACTGGAGTTATAGGTTCAATTGCAATAGCATCAGTTGCAGTATGGCTACATAATAGATACAATAACATACAATTACCAGCAGTACTTGGTTTCTTTGGTGGTTCAAGATTTGTTCCAATAGCAACAGCATTTGCATCAATATTTGTAGGAGCGATATTCTTTATAGTATGGCCAACATTCCAAGGTTGGTTAGTAGTATTAGGTGAGAAGATAGCAGTACTTGGGCCAGTAGGAACATTTTTTTATGGGTTCTTAATGAGAATTTGTGGAGCAGTAGGACTTCATCACATGATATATCCAATGTTTTGGATGACAGAGCTTGGAGGAGTAGCAACAGTAGCAGGAAAGCAAGTAGTAGGAGCTCAAAATATATTCTTTGCACAATTAGCAGATCCAAATCATGTAGGGTTATTTACAGAAGGAACAAGATTCTTTGCAGGTAGATTCGCAACAATGATGTTTGGGTTACCAGCAGCATGTTTAGCAATGTATCACTGTGTACCTAAAGAAAAAAGAAATTTAGTAGGTGGATTATTCTTAGGAGCAGCTTTAACTTCATTTGTAACAGGTATAACTGAGCCAATAGAGTTTATGTTCTTATTTATATCACCACTTTTATATGTTTTCCATGCAGTACTAGATGGTATATCTTTCTTTGTGGCAGACATATTAAACATATCAATAGGTAATACTTTCTCTGGCGGTATAATAGATTTCACATTATTTGGGGTATTACAAGGAAATGACAAAACAAATTGGATGTTAGTAATACCAGTAGGATTATTATGGTTTGCAATATATTATGTGTCTTTTAGATTCTTTATAACAAAGTTTAATATACCAACGCCAGGAAGAGGAGACGATGAAGTTGAAGAAGTTAAAGTAACTGATAAAGATTCTTTAAAGGACGATGCAGTTGTTATAATAGAAGCATTAGGTGGAGCAGAAAATATAGAAGAAGTTGATGCATGTATAACAAGACTTAGAGTATCGGTTAAAGATGTCAATAAAGTAGATAAAGCTACAATTAAAAAAATAGGAGCAATAGATGTATTAGAAGTTGGTGGAGGAATACAAGCAGTATTTGGAGCCAAAGCAGTTTTATATAAAAATATAATAAATGATATATTAGGAACTAATGAATAATTTATATAGTTTCTAAATACTTAAAAGGTGTATAATATTTTATACACCTTTTAATATTAAAAATAATTAAAGGAAGTTAAAGAATTATTATAAAAAGGGCTGGTTAAATGAGTATAATAAATAAATTAGATGATAAAAATTTAAAATTTACTAAATCAGAAAGACAAATAATAGATTACATAAAAAATGATATGGAAAACTTTTCATATAAATCTATATCAGAAATAGCTAAAGATAATAATATTGGAGAAGCTACTATAACTAGATTTGCTAAGAAGATAGGGTTTAGTGGATTTCAAGACTTTAAGGTAACCTTAGCACAAGAAGTTACGAATATCCAGAACAAGCATATAATAGATAGCAGTATAGATAATAAGGAACATGCAAGAGAAACTGCTAAAAAGCTTTTACATAACAACATATATGTTTTAGAAAATACAGCACAAATAATAAACTATGAAGATATTCATAAGTGCTCAAAACTAATAAGAGAAGCAAATAAAGTGTATTTTGTTGGAGTTGGATACTCTGGAATAATCGCACAAGATATTAATTATAAATTTATGAGGATAGGGATAAATTGTAATTACTTTAGTGATAGTCACACTATATTAATGATGTCTTCTTTAATGAAAAAAGGAGATATAATAGTTTGTGTATCTCATACAGGAGAGACAGAAGATATAGTAAGTTCAGTAGAAATGGCGAAGAAAAATGAAGCTACTGTAATTTCTGTAACTAATGATAAAGATTCTAAGGTTAGGAGTTTATCAGACATATGTTTATCGTATATTTCAAATGAAGGAGTATTTGAAAGCGGTTCAATGTATTCAAAACTTGCTCAGATGTTTGTATTGGATATTATATATACACAAGTAGTCAAAGATATGGGTGGTATAGCACATGACAATAAATTAAAGACAACAGAAGCTATAAAAGGCAAATATACAATATATAGGTAAATATGCTAATGTAAATTAGGGCAAGAATTTTCTTGGCCTTTTTTAATATTATAAAATTAATTAATAATACTTTCAAAGAAAACTACTTTTAAAAATTAATTTTCTTTAAAAGTATAAAAGATTATTTTTAAAGATAATACTAAATATGATATAATAAAATTTACGTAAAAACAGGAACTCTAAAAGGATGGTGTAGTACATGAAATGGACTGAAATAACAATAAAAACTTCAACAGAAGCAGTTGAAGCTATAACTAATATATTATACGAACACAATGTAGGAGGAGTATCTATAGAAGATCCTAAAGACTTCAAATTCCAAAAGAAAAATGAATTTGATTGGGATTTCGTTGAAGAAGAAATATTTAATAGTGGATACGACGGAGTAATAATAAAAACATACATAACAGAAGAAAGAGATGTAAGTGAAGATATTAAATCTATAAAAGAAAGAATAGATGGATTAAAAGAGTTCGGTATAGATGTAGGAGAAGCAATAGTTGAATTATCATACGTTGATGAAGAAGACTGGGCTAATGAATGGAAAAACTACTACAAGCCAACTAAAATAGGAGAAAAAATAGTAGTAAAACCAACTTGGGAAGAATATGAAGCTGGTGATGAAGACCTTATAATAGAGCTAGATCCAGGTATGGCATTTGGGACAGGAACTCACGAAACTACAAGCATGTGTATAAGAGAATTAGAAAAATACGTTAAGCCTGAAAGTAAAGTATTTGATATCGGATGTGGAAGTGGGATACTTGCAATAGCGGCTGCAAAGCTTGGAGCTAGAGATGTACTAGCAGTTGACTTAGACGAAGTAGCAGTTAAAGTATCTAAAGAAAATATAGAACTTAACAATGTATCTAAAAGTGTTAAAGCACTTCACGGTAATTTAATGGAAGTTGTAACTGATAAAGCTGATATAGTAGTTGCAAACATAATAGCAGATATAATAAAATTATTAGCTAAAGATATCAAAAACTTTATGAAAGATGATGCAGTATTTATATCTTCAGGAATAATACATGCAAAGGTTGATGAAGTTAAAGAAGCACTAGTTTCAAATGGATTAGAAATAGTACATGTAGAATCTTTAGGTGAGTGGAATGCTATAGTATCTAAAATAGCTAAGTAGGTGAAATTATGGATAGATTTTTTGTAGAAAAGAAAAACATAAACCTAGAAAATAACACTTGCATAATAGAAGGTGAAGATGTAAAACATATATCAAAAGTTTTAAGATGTAGAGTTGGAGAATGCCTAGAAATATGTGACAATGACAATAATGAGTATATAGCAGAGATTTCGGGTATATCTAAAGAAGAAGTAACTCTAGATATAGTAGAAACTATAGATATAAAAAGAGAATCAGACCTTAAAGTAAGGCTATACCAAGGGTTACCAAAAGGTCCTAAGATGGAAATGATACTTCAAAAGTTAACAGAAGTTGGAGTGGATGAAATAATCTTAGTACAAACTAAAAGAAGTGTAGCCAAAGTTGATGATAAAAAAGAAGACAAAAAAATAGAGCGTTGGGAAAGGATAATATACGAAGCTGCAAAGCAAAGTAAAAGAGGAAAAATACCAACACTTAGAGGCGTTTTAAGTTTCAAAGAAGCATTAGCTGATATGAAAAATAATGACTTTAATATAGTTCCTTATGAAAATGAAAGAACGAAGTCTATAAAACAAGCTATAAAAGATATAGATATAAATAATATAGGAATATTTGTAGGCCCAGAAGGTGGATTTGCAGAAGAAGAAATTAAACAAATAGAAGATATAAATGGTCAATCGGTATCTCTTGGACCTAGAATACTAAGAACTGAAACGGCATCAGTAGTAGCATCTTCTATAGTTTTATATGAATTAAGTGACTTAGGAGGACAAGCATAAGTGAAAAAAGTAGCATTTTACACATTAGGTTGTAAAGTAAATCAATACGAAACAGAAGCTATGCTTGAAATGTTCAAAAAAGATGGATATGTTCAAGTTGAAAGCGAAGACTATGCAGATGTTTATGTTATAAACACTTGTACAGTAACACATATGAGTGATAGAAAATCACGTCAATATATAAGAAGAATGAAAAAGAAAAATCCAGACGCAATAATAGCAGTTGTTGGATGCTATTCTCAAGTATCACCAGAAGAAATACTTGAGATAGAAGAAGTAAACTTAGTAATGGGTACTAACGAAAGAAGACAAATAGTTGAAGAAATTAAAAAACTAGATGCATCTCAAAAAGCTAGTACAGTAGATGATATAATGAAGGTAAGAGCCTTTGAAGAAATAGAAATAAATCAAACAAACGGAAAAACTAGAGCATTTATGAAAATACAAGATGGATGCGATAGATTTTGTTCCTACTGTATAATACCTTATGCTAGAGGTGGAAAAGTAAGAAGTAGAGATTTAGAAAGTATAGTAAATGAAGCTAACAAATTAGCAGATAAAGGATACAAAGAAATAGTTCTAACAGGTATACATGTTGCATCTTATGGAAAAGATGTAACAGATGCTAATATGAATTTATTAACTGTTATAAAAGCAATAGATGAAATAGAAAACATAGAAAGAATAAGATTAAGTTCAGTTGAACCAGTATTATTCACAGAAGAGTTTGTTGAAGAAGTTTCTAAAATGGACAAAGTGTGTCCTCACTATCATTTATCATTACAAAGTGGATGTGACGAAACACTAAAGAGAATGAATAGAAGATATACAACTAAAGAATACAAAGAAATAGTTGATAGATTAAGAGCACATATACCTGATGTTGCAATAACAACAGATATTATAGTAGGTTTCCCAGGGGAAACTAATGCAGAATTTAGTGTAACAAATAAATTCTTAGAAGAAATAGAACTTTCACAAATGCATGTATTTAAATATTCACCAAGAAAAGGGACACCAGCTGCAACTATGGAAAATCAAATAGATCCTCAAATGAAGCAGTTAAGAAGTGATAAGCTTATAGCTTTAGGTCATACAAACTTTAAAAAGTTTGCATCAAAATATGAAGGTAAAGAAGTAGAAGTACTATTTGAACATAGAATGAAGGATAATAAATTTGAAGGATTAACAACTAATTATATAAGAGTTATAGTTGATAGTGAAAAAGATATACAAGGTCAAATACTTAAAGTTAAGATAACTAAGGTTAATGATGAATTTGTAGAAGGAATTTTAGTATAATATGTAGAAATATAAAATGACTTAAAAGAAATTATGGCTATTTATAAAAACTGTCATAATTTCTTTTAGTACATTTAATTAAATACAGTATATATTAAAAAAATTGCGTAATACGCGTTTAAAGGTTTGTGTAAGGCATTTTAAATAATAGTAGGTAAAATATTATATACAAATAGATTAAGTAGCCTAAAAAGTTAAATAATAAACAAAAAGGAGAAATATTATGAGTTGCATATTCTGTAAAATAATAGATGGAGAAATACCATGTTCTAAAGTTTATGAAGATGATAAAGTATTAGCATTTAATGACATAAATCCAGTAGCACCTATACATATATTAGTAATACCAAAAGAACATTTTGATAGTTTAATAGATATATCTGAGGAACAAATGGACATAATGGCGCATATACATAAGGTGATAAACAAAATAGCTAAAGAACAAGGCTTTGATAAAGATGGTTTCAGAGTTATAAACAACTGTGGCGTAAATGGAGGTCAAGAAGTAAAACATCTTCATTATCATATACTAGGTGGCCAAAAATTACCGATGTATGAAGCTATGAATAAGTAAGAAAAATTTAAAAAATTCTTCTTAAATAAAATACTTGAAAAAAAATAAAAGTAGTTTATAATAAACAAAGTGTGAGGTTATAATACATATAAATGTTATAATCTTTGTTATAGACACAGCAGAATTCGCACTATCGGAGGGAGGGAAAATGAAATGTCAGAAGTAAGAGTAAGAGAAAACGAAACATTAGACAGCGCGTTAAGAAGATTCAAGCGTTCATGTGCAATGTCTGGCATCATGTCTGAAGTTAGAAAAAGAGAGCACTATGATAAGCCAAGCGTTAGACGTAAGAAGAAGGCAGAAGCTGCTAGAAGAAAAAACGCTAAGAAATAGTTAAAAAAGAAATAAAGAGGTGAGGGTAATGTCCCTTAAACAAAAGTTACAAGAAGATTTAAAGTCTTCTATGAAAAATAAAGATACAGTAAGAAAATCTGTGGTAACTTTAATAAGAGCTTCTATAAAGCAATTCGAGGTTGACAATAGAGTTGAGCTTGATGATGAAGGCATTATAGATATAATAGCTAAGCAGTTAAAACAGCGTAGAGATGGTTTAGCTGAGTTTAAAAAAGCTGGAAGAGAAGACTTAGTAAGTGAAGCAGAGGCTGAAATCGAAGTTTTAAAAGAGTACCTACCTCAACAGTTAAGCGAAGAAGAGCTAAACACAATTATAAAAGAAACTATATCTGAAGTAGGAGCTACTTCTATGAAGGATATGGGAAAAATTATGTCAGTTGTTAGACCTAAAGTTAAGGGAAGAGCTGATGGAAAACTAATAAACGAGTTAGTGAAAGCTAACTTACAATAGATAGAAAAACCTAGAGACTAGTCTCTAGGTTTTTTAATGTGCTTATTTAATTTTTTTAAGTCATCACCGGAAAATATAGTTAATATAAAGTCGGCAATAATTTCACCTATATCCAATAGAATATCCATATAAAATCCTCCTTTAAAATATTATATAAAAAAATAGATATAGAGTTTCTAAAAGCGAGTTTAAATAAAAATCATACCATATTAATATAAAAAAATAAGACTTACTTAAATTATAGCCATTGAAAAACAATATATCCATATAAATAAAGATAAAGACTAATGAAATATATATAATGTTCTGCTACAATCTTAAGATATATATATATAATCGAAGGATTTTAAAATCATTAATATATGGCGTGTATTAAATTTTTAATTAAGGGGGATATTATGCTACCAATATTAGTAACTAAAAGGTGTATTTTAAAAGAGGTGTGTTTAGAAAATGCAAAAGATATGTATGAATACGCAAAAGAAGAGAAAGTAGTAAGGTATATGACATTTCCAAAACATGAAAGTTTAGAAAATACTAAAAATTTAATAGAAAGCTTTTTTATAGAAAGATATAAACAGGGAATATCTTATGACTATGGTATAATATACAAAGAAAATAACAAATTTATAGGAACATCAGGGTTTTGTAGGATAGAAAATAAAGTAGCAACACTAGGATATTGTCTAACCCCAGACTATTGGAATAAAGGCATAATGACTGAAGTTGTAACAAGGCTAATAAAATTTGGATTTGATGATTTAAAATTAGAAAAAATAGAAGCACAATTTTATGACGGAAATATAAAATCAGGTAATGTAATGAAAAAATGTGGTATGAAATATTTAGGAAGTGAAGAAAGAGAAATAAAGCTACAAGGTAAAATGGTTATGGGAAAAATCCATAGATGTGAGATAACTAAAGAAGATTATTATAAGGGCTAGAAATTTTTCTAGTCCTTATTTGAATATTAAATTTAAACTATAAAATTTAATATTTCATCGTATAGCTCTTTTGCGTCATTATAACCTTCTTCATACAATGCTGTAAGTTTATTAACATCTTTTTCAACTTGACTAACTTTAACAGGTTTTTTAGGTCTAATAACAAGGACATCTCCCTTTTTAGATAATTCATCTACTAAATCAAGGCTTTTATTATAATTAATATGTCTATTTTCAATAGCACTAACAAGATTAGGATAAGCTTTATATCTTCTTTTTACAATTGAAGTAAATTTTTGTTTATTTTTTTTGTAAGTATAATCTCTAGTAAGTACTACTATATTTTTTCTATAGCCTTGATTTATAGCGTATTCAATAGGAATTGAATCAGATACTCCACCATCAACCAACTTATAATTGTCTACCTCAACTATATTTGCAAACATAGGTATAGAACAAGAGGCTTGAAGATAAATAATATCTTTTCTTAAATCACTTAAAGTAAAATACTCTGGTTTTCCAGTTTCACAGTTAGTAGCAACAGCTATAAATTTAGTAGTAGATTTATTAAAAGCATCGTAATCGTAAACATTTAACTCATTAGGTATTTTGTTAAACATAAAGTCCATACCAAATATAGAACCTGTTTTAATTAAATTACGAAAGCTTAAGTAATTTTTATCATTTACATAATCTACAGTAGCATGATAAGCTCTTTTATATTGTTTTGATAAATAAGAAGAAGCATGGCAACTTCCAGCAGAAACTCCAACAACCATATCAACTCCTATATTCTTTTCTATGAAAAAATCTAATACGCCAGCAGTATAAATTCCTCTCATACCACCACCTTCTAATATTAATCCTATTTTATTCATAATTATCCTTTCTATATTTTAAATTTACATAATATAAAATACTTCATTTACTTTGCAACTATTATAGTATAAGGAGTTTATATTGTCTAGTTATTTAAATTTATATTAAATATAATAATATTTATTTATCAGATAAAATTAAAAATACTTGAAAAATGTATTTACTAAATAGAAAACACTTTGTAGTAGATGTTTTTTAAGTATGAAACTATGGGTATAATATAAATATTATAAAAGTTTAAGGAGTATAAAATGCTTAAGAATATAATTAAAAAGTATAAAGAAAACAAAGATAACAAAAATAAAGTAGTTTGTAGTTGCTTTGAAGTAACTAAAGCTGATATACAAAATGCGGTAAATGAAGGGATAACATCTATAAATGAAGTAAGGAAAAAAACAAAAGCTGGTATGGGATGTGGAAGATGTAACGCTTCTATTGAAAGAGTTGTATACAAAGCTATAAAATCTAAAAACGAAAGTAAAGATAAATCTAATTAAGATTTGTATATCCTTTTGCTTGTATTTATATTATATTAAAAATGGAATAAATTATGAATTAAAATATAAAATTTAAATACTTTCCATATAATATGGTAAAATAGTCATAGCAATAACAACTGGAGGATAATATGAAGAAACTAACAACATTAATAACAATATTTATATCTATTTTTGTTTTGACAGGTTGTGTAAATACAGACATAACATTAGATATAGACAAAAAGGGAAATATAAGTGCATCGGCACAAATATTAAGCAGTGATTACCTAATGAAAGGTATAGATGAAGCAAAATTAAAAGAATCATATTCTAATGTAGAAAAAATAACAGAACCAGGGAAAACAGGTTATAAAATAACAGAAAACATAGGAAATATCAAAGATATAAAAATTGATAACAACAAGGATTTAAGCAAATACGCTGATTTAATAAAAATAAATCAAGAAGATAAATTTTTATATAATATATATGATGTTAACATAATGCTAAAAGATTATATGCAAAAAAATATGAGTAGTGAAGAATTAGGTATGCTAGGTCTACTTGGTTCTGGTTTTGATTTGAATTTCCACTTAAATACACCTTTAGAATTGATAGAATCAAATGCAACATCTAACTCAGAAAAAGATGGGATACATACATATAATTGGAATTTTAACTTAGGAAATGTAGATAATATATATGCTAAAGTTAAAATACCTAATATAAAAAATATAGCTATATTAGTAGTTGGTATTATAGCTTTAATAGGTATCATTGTATTTATAATAAAAAAAAGAAAAAAGAATAATATATAAATAAAAGCCAGTTCTAATTAGAATTGGCTTTTATTTATATTAAGAAATCATAAGTTACCTATTTTGTTGATAATCTATAATTAAAAACTATAAAATTTGAGAAATAGAAATACTGCTTATGAAATTATATAGATGATTTTTTATATTTAAATACCGAAAATAAACTTGTCATAAAAAAGAGAACTTGTACATACTTATAAATAAGAAAACAATGAAAAGAGGGGGATAACTTTGATTATATCCGTAAAAGAAGTTATAAATTTTTTTATAAGTGTCCTCATACCACTAGTAGTAGGATATGCTAGTAGTATGATATCTCAAATAATAGCAGGAACAAATACAGCAGCTAACTATGCAAGTTTAATAAAACCAGACTTTGCACCACCCAGCTTTATATTTCCAATAGTATGGACAATTCTATACATATTAATGGGAATATCAGCTTATTTAATATTAAAAAAAGGTTATGAATCTACCAAAGTAAAAGATGCAATGTTTTACTATTGGTTACAACTTGGACTTAATTTTTTATGGAGTATATTATTTTTTGGATTTGATTTAAGACTAACAGCATTAATAGTGCTTGTAATAATGTTGTTAATTGTAATAGTTATGACATATAAATTCTTTAAAATAAATAAAAAAGCAGCTTATATAAATATACCGCATATTATATGGCTTATGTATGCTTTATATTTAAATTATTTTATATGGATAATAAATAAATAGAACAAGCAACAATATATAATATACTACATATACTTAATTAATCATAATTAAAAACCTTATAATATAAAACATTAGTAGAACCTAATGATTAAATTAAGGGAGACTATAAAGTGAAAAATAAAATACCATTTTATTAGACTTTAAGGAGAGGATTTGATTGAAACGTAGTATATGTAGTAGAAATGTAGAATTAAGGGATGGTATAAAAGAGTATATTAATTCAAAGTTTGATAAGTTAAAAAGCTCTTTAGAAGATGGATGTGTCAAAGTTATTATAGAAAAAGATGAAAGCATGTATAACATTGAGGTTTTAATGAGTGAAGATAATGTAAATATTGGAAAAGTGGAAAGTATAAATGAAGACTTGTACTCTGCAGTAGATGCTGCCTTTGAAAAAGTATATAGCAAGCTAATAAGGTATAAATCAAAATTGAAATTTAGTACAGACCCATTAATAATAAAAGGCTCAGAAGAAGCTGAAGAAGATGATGAAATAATAATAAAAAGAAGAAAAAAATTCAATCTAAAACCTATGAGCATAGAAGAGGCAGTACTTCAGATGGAACTTTTAGGACATAATTTTTTTATATTTAGAAATCAAGATAATTATGAAATAAATGTTGTATATAAAAGGAAAAATGGTGGGTATGGATTAATAGAGCATGAATAAAGATATGTAGCTTATAAAAAATACTGAGATTTTTCTCAGTATTTTTTATATTTTATTCTCTAGAAGAAGCAACTCATATACTAGAGAATTAAGAGTATTTATATTTATATATAAACTTTTATTAAAATCATTATGTTTATAATCATATTTAAATGTATAACTTTCAATTATATTATCATATTGATAAGTTTTTATATAGTTTTTATCATAGTATAAATCATTATAAGAATTACTTAATTTATTTTTCAAAAATTCATCAACTATTTTTTGATAAAAATCTTTGCTTTGAATAGGAAGAATTTTTAAATTAAAATATGGTCGCTGATAGATATAAAATATTTTATTATCTTTTTTAGAAATTCTTATTTTGTAAATTTTATTTTTAGTCTTAAAAAAATACTGGTAAAACTTAAGTGCATCATTATTATCGAAAAATATATCAAAATCTTCATCGATTATAGATTCTTCACAAAGAGAATCATCAAATATAGCATTTATAGTTTTTATACAAATAAAACGTAAATATTCATCGGAAGTAGTATCTAAAGTATCATCTTTTGTTTTTTCGCATATATTTAATATGCGTGAGTCACTTGATAAATTATAAGAATTTCTTAAGTTAATTTTAGATTTAGGTTTAATTAATGGATATAAAGATTGCATAGATGAAATTAAATTAAAATAACTATTATTAAGAGATGTAAGTATATTTTTCGAATAATTACTTATTGCATATTTTTTTAAACGTTTTAGATCGGAAAGTATATTAAAGCTAAGTATAAGTATAGAATTTAAATCTACCTCATTTATGGATAATGAATTGGTTGTTCTGATAAATTCATTATCTAGAGAATTATGATATATATTTTTATAAAGTTGAGAGAGTAGCTTCATATTCCTACTATTTTCCTCTTTTATAGAAGTTAACGTATCAATCGAATAAGAATAATCTATGAGATAGCTTAAATATATATCTAGGTAAATGCAATTTTGTATGATTTTTACAAAAATATTTTTCATTTAATCACCTCTTTTTTAATAACATAAATATATAGATATTTTATTCAAATAGATATTATAAGTTTACACGCTGACTTTATTTAAATAAAAAAATAATCATATTAGTATTGAGTTATTAGGCTTAAATTCCATAAAAGAAAAATAAGTAAAAAAATTAAGGAGGAATAGTATGATAGATATTTCAGAAGAATTGTTAGTAAATAAACCAACAGTTACTATAATTTCAAATACCTTCGTAAGTATAGAAAATTATATATCTATAATCACCTATGAATCAGATTTAATAAAAATAAAAACTAGAGAAAAAACAATAAAAATATGTGGAAGTGATCTTTCACTTAAATATATACAAGAAGAAGAAATAGGTGTAAAAGGAGTTATATACACAGTAGAATATATAGATTAGGGGGAAATACGTATGATAAGCTATATAAGGGGATATTATGTTATAAGTGTAGAGGGAGTGGAGATAGAAAAGTTTATAAACCTTTTAATAAGAAGTAATGTAAAAGTTTATAATGTAAAAAGAATAAGTAAGACTAAAATAGAATTTTGTGTAAATAGAGAAGATATGAAGGATTTAAAAAGAGCTTATAGGGGAAATAATTTTGATATAAAGGTAAAGCAAAAAACAGGTGTACCCTTTATACTTAAGAGAATCTATAAATTAAAGGGAATGTGGATTTGTGCTATAATATCGTTGTTTTTACTTATTATGACATCTCAATTTGTAACAGATATATACATAAAGGTTCCAGAAGGGATAAACAAAGATGATGTACGAAAAGAGCTATATAATGCAGGACTAAAGCCTGGAGTTTATAAAAAGAATATTGATAGAAAAGAAATAAGAGACCATATAATGTTAGAATTTAATGATATAGCATACATATCTATAAATGTTAAAGGTACAAATATATTTGTAACTGTAACGAAAAAAGCAGAAACTCTAAAATCTACTAAAGATTCAAATTATTGTAATATAATTGCTAGTAAAAATGGTATAATAGAAAAGGTAATACCAAGAAGTGGAAACCCAAGTGTAAATCCTGGAGATATAGTAAAAAAGGGAGATGTGTTAGTAAGTGGCGCAAATACAAAGTCTCTCCCTGAAATATGGGCAACAACTTTTTATGAAGTTAAAAAAACTGATAGCTATGAAGATACTATAAAAGAAAAAACAGGAAATAAAAAAAGAGTATATACCATAAGTTTCTATGATAAAAAATATACATTAAGGAGAAATATAAAGTATAAGGATTATATTATAGAAAACAAAACACATAAATTATCTATAGGAGATTATACTTTTCCTATAAAAATTGAAGTAAGTACTTTCTATGAAGCTAAGAATAAAAAGATAAGCAAGAATAAAGAAGAATTGAAAAAAGAAATATCAGAAAGGGCTCAAAAAGAAATAGAATATATTATACCTCCATCAGCTAGAATCATAAAAGTAGACCATGATTATAAAGTAAATAAAAATAATATGTTAGAATATGTGTTAACAGTACAAACAACTGAGAATATTGCGCATACTTACGCACTTAGCAAGTCAGAAGCAGAGGAATATATAAAAGAAAGTGAAAAAAATGAGTCAGAGGAAGAAATTCCTAAAAATCCTGATAAAAGACCGATTAATGATATAAGAAATGAATTTGAAGATAAAGATAAAGAAGAAAATGACAAAAGCAAAGAAAAAGATAAAAATTCAAATACAAACTAAGGAGGACGTAAATTGATAGTACAAAAGAAATTTATAGTATCAGAAGAGAAGTTTGAAAGAGAATTATTTGGTAACTTTGATGAAAATATTAAATTGATAGAGGATGCTTTAAATATAGATGTAATATTAAGAGAAGGCAATATAGTTTTAATGGGTGAAGAAAAATATGTAGAAAAAGCCTTAAGACTAATGGATGAACTACATTCAACAGTACAAAATGGAAAACATTTAGACAAGCAAAGTATATCTTATTCTTTATCTCTTTTATTTGAAGGTAGTGAAGAAAAGATAAAAGACCTAGAAGAAACTATAGTATTAACTAAAAAAGGTAATCCTGTTAGGCCAAAAACTCTTGGTCAAAAAACATATATAGATTTAATAAAGAAAAATGATATAACTTTTGGAATAGGGCCAGCTGGAACAGGTAAAACATATCTAGCAGTAGCAATGGCTGTTAAAGCTTTTAAAAAGGATGAAGTAAGTAGAATAATACTTACAAGACCAGCGGTAGAAGCAGGCGAAAGTTTAGGTTTTTTACCAGGGGATTTAAAAGATAAAGTAGATCCATATTTAAGACCATTATATGATGCATTATTTGATATGCTAGGTCCTGAAAAGTTTAGCAAATATTTAGAAAGAGGAACTATAGAAGTAGCACCTTTAGCATTTATGAGAGGTAGAACATTAGATAATGCCTTTATAATACTAGATGAAGCTCAAAACACTACTCCAGAACAAATGAAGATGTTTTTAACAAGACTAGGATATGGCTCTAAAGCAGTAGTAAATGGTGACTTAACTCAAACAGACTTGCCTAGAAAAAGTAAAAGTGGATTACTTCATGCTATAAAAGTACTAGATAAAGTAGAAGGAATAGGAAGTATAAGATTAACAGACAAAGACGTAGTAAGACATGAATTAGTTCAAAGAATAATAAGAGCTTATGATAGATTTGACAATAAGGAATTAGATAAGAAAGAAAGCAAAAAAGATAAAAAAAGTAAAAGAAAATAACTAAGGAAGAAGTGAATAAAATGGAATTAATAATGGATAATAGACAAGATAAAATGGACATAAGTGAAGAATTAATAGAGAAAATAAAAGATATCATATTAGAATGTTTGGACTATGAAGGATATGACGATGATTATGAAGTTAGTTTATCTTTTGTAGACAACAAAGAAATACATGAGTTAAACAAGCAATTTAGAGGGATTGATAGACCAACAGATGTGTTATCTTTTCCAATGATAAGTGAAGATGATTTTGATATAGAATTAGAAGAAAAATCACTAGGTGATATAGTAGTATCTTTAGAAAGAGCTTTTGAACAAAGTATAGAATACAATCATAGCTTTGAAAGAGAAGTATGTTTTTTAGTATGTCATAGCATGTTCCATCTTTTAGGATATGATCATGATACTGACGAAAATACAAAAGAAATGAGACAAAAGGAAGAGCATATACTAAATAAGTTAAGTATAACAAGGGAGTAAGTTTATGAAGGGGACAAAAAAACGTCAGGGGATAGTTAAGGCATTTAATGTAGCTATAGAAGGTATATTATATACATTTAAGTCAGAAAGAAATATGAAAATACATTATTGTGTTGCTGTAATAGTACTCGTAGCTAGTATGTTTTTTAAGCCTTCTAGAATGGAGATGATAGCTTTAATTATGGCTATAAGCTTAGTTGTAATATCAGAAATGTTTAATACGGCTATTGAAAAAGCTATAGACATGGTAACAGAAGAACATCATCCATTAGCTAAAATATCAAAAGACGTAGCAGCTGGAGGAGTATTAATAGCTACTTTAAATTCAGTTGTAGTAGGCTATTTAGTGTTTTATGATAAAATATCAAAACCGGCTGAAAACTTGATAAACTCTATAAGAAGGTCAGAACTTCATATAACTTTAATATGTATAGTAGTAGTTTTAATAGCAGTTGTAGTAGTAAAAACCTTGACAAATACAGGAACACCACTAAAAGGTGGAATGCCAAGCGGACATTCAGCATTAGCATTTGCAATGGCTACAATGATAACTATGATGACAGGTGGACTTATACAATCCACGCTATCATATTTAATGGCGTTTTTAGTTGCACAAAGTAGAATTGAAGGAAAGATACATACATTTTGGGAAACAGTAGCAGGATCAATATTAGGAGTTTTAGTGGGGTTAGCAGTATATCAAATAGGATGGTTTTATTAAATATATAAGAGTCTTCTTTTAATCTTTTTAGGGAGGCTCTTTTTATATTTCATTTTAACTACCTATATTATGAGTAAGTTATGTATATTGATTATATTAATAGATATATTGAATTAAAAAGCAGAAATTAGGCAGATACAAAAATATATTGTAAATAATATAAAATATATATTAAAGTACTCAAATTAAGAGTATTTTATTAAAAAATAAGTCTTAAATTATCAATTTTGTGTTATAATGTAAGGTACTAAATAAATATATTAAATATAAAATACGGAAATAAGAATATTTATTATATATATTTTATAATATAGACTTATAAGATATATCAGGAGGCATATATTATGAATAATAAAGAATTATTAAAAATAGCAGAAGAAGCGAGAAAACATTCTTATTCTCCATATTCAAAGTTTAGAGTTGGAGCAGCTCTTTTAACTAAAGATGGAAAAGTATTCACAGGATGTAATGTAGAGTGTGCATCTTTTGGAGCTACTAACTGTGCTGAGAGAACAGCAATATTTAAAGCTATATCAGAAGGACATAGAGATATAGAAGCAATAGCAGTAGCTAGTGATAACTCTGAAAAAAATGAATCAACATACCCATGTGCAATATGCAGACAGGTTATAATAGAATTTGGGTTAGATATAAGAATAATAACAGGTTATTCTGAAGGAACTATAAAGGAAACAACTATAAAAGAGTTAGTTCCTCACTATTTCTCAGGAATAGACTTTGTAGATAATCATAAATAAAACAAAAGAAAAGACAGGAGACATTTATATGTTTAAATCAGGATTTGTTAGTATAGTAGGGAGACCAAATGTTGGTAAGTCTACTTTAATGAATAATGTGGTTGGAGAAAAAATAGCTATAATGAGTGATAAACCTCAAACTACAAGAAATACAATACAAGCAGTATATACGGATGAAGAAGCTCAAATAGTTTTCTTAGATACGCCAGGTATACATAAACCTAAAAATAAATTAGGAGAATTCATGGTTAAATCAGCAACTGATGCATTTAAAAATGTTGATTTAGTATTATTTGTTGTGGATGATTCTAAAAAGATAGGACCTGGAGACAGAAAAATAATAGAAGAATTAAGAAATGTAAAGAGACCAGTTATATTAGTATTAAACAAAATAGATCAATTACAAGAAGATGAACTATTTGAATTAATGGAAATGTATCACAAAGAAAATGTGTTTAAAGGAATAGTGCCAATATCAGCACTTAAGGGAAGAAACATAAAAGAGCTTATAAAAGTAATAAAAACTTACTTAGAAGAAGGACCAAAGTACTTCCCAGACTACATGATAACTGATCAACCAGAAAGAGTGTTAGTAGCTGAACTTATAAGAGAAAAAGTATTACACTATGTTCATGATGAAGTTCCTCATGGAGTTGCAGTTGAAATAGAAAAAATGAAATCAAGAAAAGATAAAGAAATTGTTGATATATCAGCTGTTATCTATTGTGAAAGAGAATCTCATAAGGGTATAATAATAGGTAAGAATGGAAGAAAATTAAAAGGTATAGGGAAATCAGCAAGAGAAGATATGGAACTATTATTAGGTTCTAAGGCAAATCTTCAATTATGGGTAAAGGTAAAAGAAAACTGGAGAAACTTACAAAATTATGTGAGTAACTTTGGATATACTGATAAATAATAAAGGTGGATTATATGGATAGGAAACAGGATGCTTCCCAGGATTTGTTGGGCGAAGTCAAGAGTTTAATTGAAAATAATAAAATACTAGAATTAAGAGAATTATTAGAAGAATATCATACAATTGATATCTTTGATATTATGGAACATTTAGAGGAAGATATGAAAATAAAATTATTTGAAGTACTTCCCCTTGATGTAGCAGCATCTATATTAGAAGAAAGTGATGCTCAGTTTTTCAGTAGTACTTTATCTAAGATAGATATTGATCATAGAAAAAATATCTTAGAATTAATGTCTTTGGATGATATGGCAGATATTTTAAGTCAGCTTGAAGAAGGCGAGATAGAAAATATAATGGAACTTCTAAGTAAAGAAGATGCAGATGATATAAAAGAACTTTTAATATATGAAGAAGAGTCTACAGGTGGTATAATGACCACTGGATACATAGAAGTAAATAAAGACATGACTGCTAAAGAAGCAATTGAACATATGAGAAGTCATGCTGAGGAAGCAGAAACAATATATTATATATATGTAGTTGATAATGCTGAAAAGCTAGTGGGAGTACTATCTCTAAGAGAGTTAATAACAGCTAGAGATTCTAGCATTATAGAAGATCTAATGAGTGAAAACATAATATCTGTATATGTAGATGAAGATAGAGAAGAGGCTGTAAGATTAGTATCTAAGTATAATCTAATAGCAATACCAGTAATAGATAGACAAAAAAGACTTAAAGGAATAATAACAGTAGATGATATAATAGATGTTATGGAAGAAGAAGCAAGTGAAGATATGTACAAATTTGCAGGTACTTCGGAACAAGAAAGAGACTTTGTAGAAAAAGTTAATCCAACATCAAAAGAACAAATAATATCATCAGTTAGAGCGAGAATTCCATGGCTTATAATAACTTTACTTGGTGGATTATTATCTATGGTAATATTTTCTAATTTAGATTTTATAATGAACCCAACTTATGCATCTTTAGTATTTTTTATACCTGTTGTTATAGGTATGGGAGGAAACATTGGAACACAGTCATCAGCACTTGCTGTTATGGTTCTTTCGAATAAAGATTTAGAATTTAAAAATGTTATAAGAGAAGGTATGGTAGGTCTTATAACAGGAATAATATGTAGTATATTAATAGGAATAGTAATATTTATATTTATGAGGGACATAGATATAGTGTTAGTAGTATCCTTATCTCTATTTATAAACATGATAGTTGGAGCTATGATAGGTGCATTTATGCCATTTTTATTTAAAAAAATGGATGTTGATCCATCAATAATATCAGCACCAATAATAGCAACACTTCTTGATATAGTAGGAATTGCTATATATTTAATGATAACAACTTTGCTTTTGGCAAAAATTGTTTAATAAGTTAATGTATGATTTACCCTCTTCTTACTTAAAATATAAATATAACTGTAAGAAGGGGGTTTTTTAAAAATGAACAATTTATGTTGGGAAATTTTTAAAAAGACAGGCAATATAGAAGCCTATTTATATTTAAAAGATTATAAAACACTAAATGAAGAAGTAGAAACTATGAGGGAGATAGAAACAGACTATGATAGTATTGAACACCCAGGGGATAGTACTTAAGGCAGTAAGATATGAAGAAAACGATGTTATATTAACTCTATTTACAAGAAAGCTTGGAAAAGTATCAGCATTAGCAAAAGGAGCTAAAAAAAACAAGAGCGCTCTACTTTCATCTTCGCAGCTTTTTGCTTATTGTAATTATACATTAAGAAAACAAGGAAGTATGTATAGGGTAAGTCAAAGTGATATTATAAAAAGTTTTTATGATATATCCTACGATATAGATGCATTTTCTTATGCTACCTATATAACTAAGTTAGTAGAAAACTCAACCTTAGAAAATCAAACTAACAATAGGTTATTTATACTACTTGCACAAACTTTATATCTATATACTCAAGTTGATGTAGACAAGAAATTTGTAACACATGTATTTGAATTAAAATTTTTAGATTATATAGGTCTTAGACCAATAATAAACAGGTGCTCAGTATGTGGTACTAGAGACTTAAAATCACCAGCATTTAATGTATACGAAGGTGGAGCATTATGTAGTAGTTGTAGTGAAAATGTACAAGACAACATAAGTATAGATGTAACAACGTTAAAATTAATGGAATATATATTATCAAACGATATATTAAGATGTTCCAAAGCAAAAGTATCTAAATATATCATATATGAACTAGAAAAAATACTAAAACAATACTTAGCGGTACATGTAGATAATATAAATCAAAAATCTTTATACATGTTAAGAGAAATGAAAAAATCTTCAAAAGAAGATTTGAATGAGTAAGTTTAGAATAATTATAAGGGAGTGGATAATGGTGAATGAAAATATTACAATAGAAAAACTAGATGCTGTTATACAAAGAGTACCAGGTGCTACGTATGAACAAACTAAAAGTGCATTAACAAAAACTAATGGAGATGTTATAGAAGCGATAATATCTCTAGAAGGACAGATAGGCTTTAGCGGTAAAAGTAAAAAGGTTAAAAAGAATGTAGAACAAGTATTTTCAAAAGATAGTGAAGATATGAAAGAACTTAAAAATAAAGTAAAAGATTTACTTCAAAAAAGTAGCGTCATAAGAGTTATAGTAGAAAAAAATGGTAAAAATATAATGAATATACCTCTTACAGTAGGAGTAGTAGGTTTAGCACTTGGTCCATTGGTAACATTAGTTGGACTTTCAGCTGCAGTTATAGGAAAATATAACATAATGATTCAAAATGAACAAGATGGTTCAATAGTTGATTTAGGGGAATTAAATGAAGAAAAGTTAAGTATGTTAAAGCAAATGCTAAGTAATACTGCTAAAGGGATAAAAGATACTGTAGTGGAAAGCAAAAAAGACGATAAAGACATAACAGATGAGCTTATAAATGAATATGACAATTCAAATTTAGATAACAACAAATAGAGATAAAATTATGATTTTTCAATAAGATTGACAAAAATTCAAGTATTTGTTATTCTAAAAGTTGAAATATACTAAAGGCCTTTCGTTAATTCGAAAGGCTTTGTTAAGCATATAGGAATTTATATTTTAAAACTTATAATAAAACTTAAACTAAAAATTATAGTTTTAACAATATACATAAAATTAAAAATTTATAGGAGGTATTCATATGAATTTCCAAAATATGATACTTACATTGCAAAACTATTGGGCAAAGCAAGGATGTATCATGATGCAGCCTTATGATGTTGAAAAAGGTGCAGGTACAATGAACCCTAATACTCTTTTAAGATCATTAGGACCAGAGCCTTGGAAGGTTTGCTATGTAGAGCCATCAAGAAGACCTGCGGATGGTAGATATGGGGAAAATCCAAATAGACTTTACCAACATCATCAATTCCAGGTTATATTAAAACCATCACCAGATAACATACAAGAATTATATTTAAATAGTTTAAAAGAAATAGGTATAGATCCAAATGAACATGATATAAGATTTGTTGAAGATAACTGGGAATCAACTACAGTTGGAGCTTGGGGACTTGGATGGGAAGTTTGGTTAGACGGTATGGAAATAACTCAGTTTACTTACTTCCAACAAGTTGGAGGTATAGAGTGTGAGCTTGAAACCGGAGAAATAACATATGGACTAGAAAGACTTGCTATGTATATACAAGAAGTAGATAGTGTTTATGACCTAATGTGGAATGATGAGTTAACTTACGGAGATGTATTTAGACAAGCTGAATATGAGAACTCTGTATATGCATTTGAAGAATGTGATGCAGATATGTTATTTAATTTATTTGATACATATGAAAAAGAAGCTACTAGACTTATAGAAAGAGGACTTGTAATACCAGCATACGATTATGTGTTAAAATGTTCTCATACCTTTAACACTTTAGATGCTAGAGGAGCTGTTGGAGTAAGTCAAAGAGCATCATTTATAGGAAGAGTTAGAACAATGGCTAGAAATGTTTCTTCAGCTTACGTTAAGCAAAGAGAAGAAATGGGATACCCACTTATAAAGGAGGGAAAATAATATGAATAACTATCTTTTATTTGAAGTTGGAGTTGAAGAATTACCATCAAGATTTGTAAGTTCTACATTAGACCAAATCAAAGGTAACTTAACAAAATTATTTAACGAAAATAGAATAAAATTTGATGATATAAAAGCTTATGGAACACCTAGAAGATTAGCGTTTATAGTTGAAGGTATAAGTGATAAGCAAACTGATTTAGAAGAAGAAATAAAAGGTCCATCTAAAAAAATAGCAATAGATGCTGATGGAAATTTCACAAAGCCAGCACTTGGATTTATGAAAAGTAAAGGTTTAAAAGAAGAAGACGTAATATTTAAAACTGTTGGAAAAGATGAATATATATTTGGAACAATAAGACAAGCTGGTTGTGAGACAAGTGAAGTATTAAAAACTATATTACCACAAGCAGTTAAGATGGTAGTATTCCCTAAGGCTATGCGTTGGGGTGGAAAAAACATGAGATTTGCGAGACCTATAAGATGGATGGTTACATTACTAAATGATAAGGTACTAGAAATAGACTTAGAAGGTATAATATCTTCAAATGTAACTAAAGGACATAGATTCTTAGGACAAAGTGAATTTGAAGTTAACTCTTTAGAAGATTATCTAACTAAATTAGAAGAAAACTTCGTAATATTAGATCAAGATAAGAGAAAAGCTATAATAAAGGAACAATGTATAAATGTTGCTAACACTTTAGGTGGAGAAATTGAATTTGACGAAGATTTACTAGAAGAAGTAACTCATTTAGTTGAATATCCAACAGCTTTTTATGGAGAGTTTGACAAAGAATACGCTAAACTTCCTAAAGAAGTTGTAACAACTCCAATGCAGCAACATCAAAGATATTTCCCAGTATTAAAGGATGGGAAATTATTACCAAACTTTATAGCTGTAAGAAACGGTAATGACTATAAAATAGAGAATGTTAAAAAAGGTAACGAAAAAGTTTTAGAAGCAAGACTTGCAGATGCATTATTCTTCTACAAAGAAGACACTAAAAAAGACTTAGAAAGTTACATAGAAAAATTAAAGAGTGTTGTATTCCAAGCTAAGCTTGGTACAGTTTATGACAAATCTTTAAGAATAGAAAAATTAAGTGTTAAGATACTTGATTTATTAGGCTTAAGTCAAGATGAAGCTGATACTAAAAGAGCAGCTAAATTATGTAAAGCTGACTTAGTAACAGGAATGGTATTTGAATTTACTGAACTTCAAGGGATAATGGGAAGAGAGTATGCAAAAGTTGGTGGAGAAAATGAAGCTGTTAGTGAAGCAATATTTGAACATTATTTACCAAGATTTGCAGGAGATATACTTCCACAAACTAATGCTGGTATAGCTTTATCTATAGCTGATAAATTAGATTCTATAGCAGGATTTTTTGCAATAGGAATACATCCAACAGGATCTCAAGATCCATATGCACTTAGACGTCAAGCATTAGGTGTTATAAATATACTAATGGATAGAAAGTTAGATATAAGTCTAAAATCATTAGTTGATATATCTTTAGAAAATTATACAAACTTAGAATTTGACAAGCAAACTGTAGCTAATGAAATGATGGAATTCTTCAATGAAAGAATCAAGAACTTATTTAGAGAACTAGGAATAAGATATGATGTTATAGATGCAGTATTAAGTGCAAACATAGACAATGTAAGTGATATGTATATAAGAGCAGAAGAACTTAATAATTGGCTACAAAAAGATGAGTTAGTTGAAATGCTAACAGCATTTAATAGAGTTTCTACATTAGCTCAAAAAGCTACTTCTAGCGAAGTGAAGGAAGAGTTATTAGTAGAAGATGCTGAAAAGGCTTTATACAATGAATTTAAAAATGTTAAAGAAAGCGTAAAATCTTTATTAAATGAAAAGAGATATAGTGAGTCATTAGATGCATTTGCATCACTAAGACCATCAATAGATAATATGTTTGATTCTGTTATGGTAATGGATAAGGATGAAGCTATAAAGAACAATAGACTAGGACTTTTAAAACAAATATATGATACAATGTTAAGTATATGTGATTTATCAAAAATAGTTTATAAATAATATATCGGGGGCTAAGAGGACACTTTTAGTCCCTATATTATTTTAAATAACATTTTCCTAAAAAGATTCAAAATAATTTATTTGGAAAAAATACAAATAATAAATATTAAAATAATTAAAAAAATATCAATAATATATATTAAAACTATTTAATATATACAATGTTATATTATAATAGATTTAGTATAAACAATTTAGCTACATTATTTAGTATATAAACCATTAATATATACAAAAGAATAAATAGTATATAATAAATATATAAAAAGTATGCGAATTGTATAACAAAAAGATTTACAATTACATATATATGGGTATATAATATACTATATAAAGAAAAAGTAATATAAAGTATAGCACATAAGGAAGAGGGTGACTATTATTCAACTTAATGATAGACAATTAAAGATAATTGATATAGTAAAAGAGAATGAGCCTATAACAAGTGAAGCCATTGCTGCTCATTTAAACGTAACTCGTGCTACACTAAGATCTGACTTAGCCATATTAACTATGACAGGAATATTAGATGCAAGACCTAAAGTTGGATATTTTTACTCTGGAGTTAGCGAATTAAATTTAATAGGCAATAACATAAAAGACAAAAAAGTAAGAGACATCATGAGTCTACCTGTATTAGTAAAAAAAGATATGAGTATATATGAAGTTATAGTCAATATGTTCTTATCAGATGTAGGAAGTATATTCATAATAGATAATGACGACATACTATGTGGAGTGGTTTCTAGAAAAGATCTACTTAAAGCTACTATAGGTGCTAGTGATATAAATCATATGCCAATAGGCATGATAATGACTAGGATGCCCAACATAGTTACTATAAATCAAGATGAGGATATAGTATTGGCAGCTAAAAAGATAATAGAACACGAAGTTGATTCTATTCCTGTTGTTGAACGTGATGAAAATAACAAAAACAACTTAAGGGTAGTAGGAAGGATATCTAAGACTAATATAACAAAATTTTTCCTAGAATTAGCTGACAATTAAGGAGGAATAAATGAAAAATTTAATTATATATGTTATATCAGACTCAGTAGGTGAGACTGCGCAACAAGTAACAAAAGCTGCTATTTCTCAATTTAAAATTAGTGAAGAGTGTGAAATAAGAAGATTCCCATATGTTATGGATGAAAACTTTTTATTAGAAATTTTAGAAGGTGGAAAAAGTGAAGATGCTATAATAGTATATACATTAGTAGACGAAAATCTTTTAAATGTTACTAAAAAATTCTGTGAAAAAGAAAATTTAAGTAATATAGACCTAATGACACCAATTTTAAAAGAAATAGCAAATAAAACTCAAATGAAACCTAAAAGAGAGCCTGGTATAATCAGAAAGTTAGATGAAAGCTATTTCAAAAGAGTAGAAGCTATAGAGTTTGCAGTAAAGTATGATGATGGTAAAGACCCAAGAGGTATACTTAAATCAGATATAGTTTTAGTAGGGATATCTAGAACTTCTAAAACACCACTTAGTATGTATCTAGCAAACAAAAACATAAAAGTAGCAAATGTACCTTTAGTTCCAGAAATACCTATACCTAAAGAGGTATTTGAAATAGATAATAAAAAAATAATAGGACTTACTAATACTCCAGAGAAGTTAAATCAAATAAGAGCAGAAAGACTTAAAGCATTAGGACTATCAAGTAATGCAAACTATGCTAACTTAGATAGAATACTACAAGAATTAGACTACTCAGAACAAGTCATGAAAAAAATAGGATGTCCAGTAATAGATGTTTCAAGTAAAGCAATAGAAGAAACAGCTGGAATAATTCTTGATATTATCAAAGAAAATGGATTAAACATATACAAAGATAGTGATAGATAGTTAAATTTAAAGAGAAAAACCTTAAAAACATCTTAGTTAATTTAATACAAGTTATTTATAGTAAATAAAACCTTATATTAAACTAACTAAGATGCATAAAGGCTAATTATATTAAACTAACCAAAATACAAAATGATGGGGGTTAAATAATGGAAGCTAAATATGTTTATAGTTTTGAAGAAGGTAACAAAGACATGAGATATGTTTTAGGTGGTAAAGGTGCTAACTTAGCAGAAATGACAAATATAGGTCTACCAGTACCACAAGGTTTTACAATAAGCACAGATGCTTGTAATGATTATTACAAAAATAATGAGACTATAAGTGATAATATAATAAATGAAATAGAAGAAAAGCTTAAAGAATTACAAGAAAAGCAAGGAAAAACATTAGGAGGCGAAATTAATCCTCTATTATTATCAGTTCGTTCTGGTGCAGTATTTTCAATGCCAGGAATGATGGATACAATACTTAATCTAGGTTTAAATGATACAAGTGTAGTAGCTTTAGCAAATTCTACTCAAAATGAAAGATTTGCATATGATAGTTACAGAAGATTTATACAAATGTTTTCTGATGTAGCTATGGGAATACCAAAATATAAATTTGAAAATGCCCTAGATAAAATAAAAGAAGCTAAAGGATACACTTTAGACACAGAACTTAATGTAGAAGATTTAAAAGAATTAGTAAAAAAATATAAAGAAATATATACAAAAGAAATAAAAAGTCAATTCCCACAAGATCCAAAAGAACAACTAATGTTAGCTATAAAAGCAGTATTCAAATCATGGAATAATCCACGTGCAATAGTATATCGTAAATTAAATGATATCCCAAGTGATTTAGGAACAGCAGTAAATATACAATCAATGGTATTTGGAAACATGGGAGAAACTAGTGGAACTGGAGTAGCATTTACTAGAAATCCTTCAACTGGTGAAAATAAAATATTTGGAGAATTTTTAATGAATGCACAAGGTGAAGACGTTGTTGCAGGTATAAGAACACCAAAGGACATATCTTCACTAAAAGAAGTGATGCCAAAGGCTTATGATGAATTTATGAAAATTACTTCTATACTTGAAAATCACTACAAGGATATGCAAGATATAGAATTTACTATAGAAAATGAAAAATTATATATATTACAAACTAGAAATGGAAAAAGAACAGCTGGTGCATCTATAAATATAGCTGTAGACCTAGTAGGAGAAGGTATAATAAATGAAAAAGAAGCTATAATGAGAATTGAGCCTAAGCAATTAGATCAATTACTTCATCCTAGATTTGAAAGTAAATCTTTAAATGAAGCAACAGTTATAGCAAAAGGACTTCCAGCATCACCTGGTGCTGCTTGTGGAAAAGTATACTTTAATGCAGAAGATGTAGTAGATGCTAAAAATAGGGGAGAAGAATCAATACTTGTAAGACTTGAAACTTCACCTGAAGATATAGAAGGTATGGTATGTGCAGAAGGTATACTTACAGCAAGAGGTGGAATGACATCTCATGCAGCAGTTGTAGCTCGTGGAATGGGTAAATGTTGTGTAGCAGGATGTTCAGACATAAAGGTTGATGAGTATAACAAGGAAATAAGAACTGAAGATGTAGTTATAAAAGAAGGAGAATATATATCTTTAGATGGTTCTAGTGGATGTGTATATATAGGTAAGGTAGAAAAAACTGAAGTATCTTTAACTGGAAATTTCGAAAAATTAATGAATTGGGCAAATAAATATAAATCTTTAATGGTAAGAACTAATGCAGATAATCCAAGAGATGCTAAGGCTGCCATAAAGTTTGGAGCCGAAGGTATAGGATTATGTAGAACTGAGCATATGTTCTTTGACGAAGATAGAATACCAGCAGTAAGAGAGATGATACTTTCTAAAACATTAGAACAAAGACTAGTAGCACTTGAAAGATTACTTCCAATGCAACAAAAAGACTTCGTAGATATATTTAGAGTAATGGATGGTAAATCTGTAAACATAAGATTATTAGATCCACCACTACATGAATTCTTACCACATGATGATGAAACTATAAAAAGCCTTTCAGAGTCAATGAAAGTTTCAGTTAGTGAAATAAAAAGAAGAATAGTAGATCTAGATGAATTTAACCCAATGCTTGGGCATAGAGGTTGTAGACTTGCTATAACTTTCCCTGAGATATATATAATGCAAGCTAAAGCAATAATTAATGGTGCAATAGAAGCTACTAAAGAAGGTATAAAAGTAATGCCTGAAATAATGATACCTTTAGTTGGAGAAGCTAAAGAATTAAAAGTTATAAAAGAAGATATAAAAGAAACGATAGATAATATATTAGAAAAAGAAAATATGAAAATAGATTATACAATAGGTACAATGATAGAAGTACCAAGAGCTTGTTTAACAGCAGATGAAATAGCTAAAGAAGCTGACTTTTTCAGCTTTGGTACTAATGATTTAACGCAAATGACATTTGGATATTCAAGAGATGACGCAGGTAAATTCTTAGGCGAATATGTAAATAGAGAGTTACTAGAAAAAGATCCATTTGAAGTGTTAGATCAAAGAGGAGTAGGAAAGCTTATAGAGCTAGGAGCTAAACTAGGTAAAAGCGTTAAGCCAAATATAAAGCTTGGAATATGTGGAGAACATGGTGGAGAACCTTCATCAATAGAGTTTTGTTACAAAGCTGGATTAGACTATGTATCTTGTTCACCATATAGAGTACCAATAGCTAGACTTTCAGCAGCACAAGCAGTAATAAAAAATGAAAAATAAATAAATTTAATAAAATATCTATAAAAATACAGGTTTGTGATTATATCACAAACCTGTATTTTTATACACAATAATGCCTTATTATAATTATTAACAATATAGATGCAAACTATATAAATTTATTAGAAAACAAAATACAAATTTTATGCATAGTTTTTTAATTAGCGCAAGTAAAGAGCTTTGCGAAGATACTAAAAATGGTATGATTTAATCATACTAACTAAAATATGATTTTAACATATATCACAGTAAAATAAATTTATCATACAATATACTAATGTACTTATAAGATGTATAAATAAGTAAGGAGGAGATTGTATGATTAAGTGTCCAAGATGCTCAAAGGAAGTATCATCAAGACCAGGAAGTATATGCCCTAGATGTGGGCTAAAAGTATCAGAAGTAAACGAAAAAATAAGATGCCCAGAAACAAGTTGCAGAGCATTAGTATCTAAAAAGTTTGAATATTGCCCAAAATGTGGCTGTAAGTTAAAAAATTATACTTTAACAGAATTTATAAAAATGGCAAGATGTAAAATAGATGATAAACTAAATGAAAAAGAATAAAGGTTGCATTTAGAGCAACCTTTATTTGGAAAGAATTGAAGTTTACATAAATTGGTTTCTTTAAGATAGGACTTAATACATGAAAAGAAAACATTTATTAATATATAAGTATGTAAATTATTATATATTAGTTACACTTAAGTAATTATTTTTCTATTTCAATATCCCATCCAAAGTAACCATTAGCCTTTTTGGAATATTTAAGTATAGCATCAAATTTAGTACCATTTTTACTTGTTAGTGATTTAACTTTGGCTTGACCATTTTTTAATATACCTTTAACCATTGTTTTGTTAGGTTTTTTCTTATAAAATTCTAGAAATTTATCATTTTTCCATATACCAAATTTACATTCTTTGTAGTTGTTGCATATATATCCTTTAGGAATCTCAACAACATCGCCACCACATATAGGGCATTTCCCAAGAGATTCATTTGAAGGAGAATCATTCTTAGCACCACTTTTATTAGAAGATTTAGTATTAGATATATTTTTAGTAAATTTTTTAGTTTTAGGATTATAAACATAATTTTCTGTACTTATGCTTTTAGGGCTATCATGTTTTATTAGCTCAACATTTTTATATATAAAGTTAAATATATTGGTTAAATACTCTTTTCTAGTGAAAGTTCCTTTTTGAATATCACTTAGACTTTTTTCTAATTTGCCAGTATAATCAACATCAAATAGCTCTTTTACTGGGAATATTTCAACTAAATTTTTACCTAAATCAGTTACAGAATAAGACTTACCTTTTTTATTAACATATCCTACTTGTGATATCTTTTTTAATACATCAGCACGAGTAGCAGATGTACCTATTGAATAACCCGATAAAACTGTAGTATCATCATCAGGTACATTTTTACCGCAATTTTTCATAGCTTTAAGTAAGGTATCTTCTGTATAAGGCTTAGGTGGTGTAGTTTGTTTAGTTATCGGTTTAATATCTATGACATCAACTATTTCATCCTTATTTACCATAGGGAGTAAATCATCTTTTTCTTCCTTATTGTATACTTCTAAGTATCCTTTAGTTTTAAGTACTTTACCCTTAGTTAAGAATATATTTTTATCTACATCAGTTTTAATTTCAGTATTTTCATATTCTGCAGGAGGCATAAAGTTTGCTATGAATCTATCTTTGATGGCGTTATATACTATAAGTTCATCAGGTGTTAGATTAGTAGGTATTATATAAGTAGGTATGATTGCACTATGGCTATCTACCTTAGAAGAATCGAAAACCCTTTTAGTTTTAGTAAATTTGATTTTGTCACTATAAGGAACTGTTGCCTTTAATTTATCTAAAGCTTGAGACACTTTAGTTGCTAAACTTTCTTCTAAATAAATAGAATCGGTTCTAGGGTAAGTAATATAACCACCCTTACCTTTACCCTCATAAAGAGACTGACACACGCTTAAAACTTTATCTGAAGTGAAATTAGCATGTTTAGAAGTTATATATCCTTGTAGTGAAGTTAAACTGAAAAGTTTAGGTGCATATTCTTTAGACATTGTAACTTTTTTATCAAGTATTTTACCTTGATTAGAAGTTATGCTATTAATAATTTTATTAACATCTTCTATAGTATCAAATTTACTTTCTTTTCCTTTTATATACTTACCTTTATATTTTCCATTTTGGCATTTGAAATTTCCTTCTATTTCATAGTAGGTTTTTGGTACGAAATTTTTAATTTCCATATCTCTATCATAAACTAATTTGACTGTAGGTAGTATTACACGACCTATATTTAGTAGTTTACCGTTACCATACTTTAATGTGGCAACTGATGTAAAATTTATACCTATTAGCCAGTCAGTTATAAGTCTAGTGTAACCTGCTGATTGTAAATTTCTCATTTCATTATCATCTTTTAAATTATTAAGACCCCTAGTTATATCTTCTGGTGTCCATTCGTTTACTAAAATTCTTTTTACAGGTTTTTTGTTCTTAGATAATAAAAATATTAAAAAAGAAATTAATTCGCCTTCTCTATCATTATCTGTTGCATTTATAACATATTCAATATCATCTCTATGTAACAGTTTTTTTACTGTATTAAATTGCTTTTTCTTAGAACTATCTACTTTGAACTTAAACTTTTCTGGTGGAATAAATGGAAAATTAGCCATTTTCCAAGAACCAGAGTATTTATCTTTATCATAGTCTTTGACATCATATAGACTCACCAAATGCCCAACAGCATAAGTAACTATATATCCATTACCTTCAAAATAACCATCAAGACGAGTTTTAGCTCCTAAAAAAGATGCGATAGTTTTAGCCACAGATGGCTTTTCTGCTAGTATAAGTTTCATGTAAAACTCCTTTCAAGGTGCTTAAATACTACATTTGTAACTTAAATATATTATCATAAAAAAATAAAAGACTGCAAGGCAGTCTTTTATAAATAATAGTTAAAATTATTATTATGATTAGTAAGTCCCTTTATATATGAGTTAAAATAATAGTTGCTATCTTCATTATCTATTATCTCAACAAAAGAGATGTGGTTGTAGTCACTTACCTCTAAATCACATAGTTTATTTAAGGTAACACAAGATATAGTTAAAGATGAATCTGGACTTATATAAATACCTTGTGTATCATATAGTGCTGTAAATATTTCATAGCATTTTGATTTATCAGTAATTAATAAATAATCAATAAGACCTTTAAGTTCTGGATACTTATAATAAATATTACTTAAAGTATTATCTTGATTTAAATTATTTAATTCTTCACTATATCCACAGAGTATTATATATAAGTTATTTTCATATAGTGATTTTAGATTAATTATTAAATCTTTTAAAAAGATATTTAAGTTAAATGGTAAATATAGATAAAGTTTATTATTTATGTCTATATTTATGTTATAATCTTCTAATAGATTAATCAAAATACTAGTTGTAGTTGGAGTATAATTTAAAAATTTAATATCATTATACATAATATAGAGATTACCGTTTATACTCTTATTGTAAATAACCTCAAGTTTTTTTTTCATCCAAGGGGCATGTAATAAATTCATATTTGTTCCTCCTAGAATTAGTATTTTAAATTTAATGTATTTTAATACAATATTAAAATAACCCTTAATTAAATTATAAAAGGAGACATTAAAATGTATACATTAAAAATAAAGAAATTACATGATGATGCAATAATACCAAATTTCGCTCACAAAGGAGATGCTGGTATGGATTTATATTCTATAGAAGAAGTGGTTATTCCTGCTTCAGAATCTAGACTTATAAAAACAGGAATAAGTATAGCACTTCCTAAAAATACAGAAGCTCAAGTTAGACCAAGAAGTGGATTAGCACTTAAACATTCTGTAACAGTACTAAATACGCCAGGAACTATAGATGAAGGGTATAGAGGCGAAATAGGTGTAATACTTATAAACCATGGTAAAGAAGATTTCACAGTAAATAAAAACATGAAGATAGCTCAAATGGTAGTTAAACCTATATATGATATAAATATATTAGAAGTTAATGATTTAGATGACACTGAAAGAGGAAATGGTGGATTTGGATCAACTGGATATTAGACTATATTTATTTAAAGGAACCTTATTTTAAGGTTCTTTTTTTATGCCAATTTGTTATAAGCTAAAAATGATATATAAGATTTAAATGTTAAGAAAATTTTATAAGAAGAAAAATATATATAAATTGTAAATATATAACAGTTATCGAAAAATATAGACAAAAACTTACAAATTTGAAATAATATTAGCATGGGCAAAACGTTAAAATATAAAGTAAAAAAGTATTATAAAATGAAATTTAAAGCTAGGGTATAAATACCAATTAAGGAGAGGAGTTGAGTATACTATAGCTTCTAAGCTGTAGTAATAAAATATGAATAAACAAAGTATAAAAATGGGATTGGTAGCAACATCAATATTACTTCCAATGTCAGTTAGTGTATCAAATGCTGATACTATACAAAAAGCAGACATAGAATATAAAACGATAACTGGAAATTCGGTAAACTTTAGAAAAGGACCAAGTACTAGCTATAGTTCAATTGGTAAGTTTTATAAAGGAGACAAAGTAGAGTACATAGGAAAAAGTGGAGAATGGGTAAATGTTAAGTATAATGGAAAAGTAGGATACGTACATGGAAATTACGTTTCAAACTCTTCTGAAGGAAATACATCAGATAATACTATAAAATACAATAAGATAGTAAATGCAAGTTCCTTAAATGTTAGAAAAGGTCCGGGGACTAGTTACTCAAAGATAGATTCAATACCTAATGGAACAAAAGTAGGAGTAATATCTGAGTCAAATGGGTGGGCAAAGGTAAGTTATAATGGACAAATAGGATATGTATCAAGTCAATATTTAAAGAGCAGTGAAGCTTCAACTACACCAAGTGAAGAAAAAGTAAAATATAATAGAAAAGTAAATGCAAGCTCACTAAATATTAGAAAAGGACCAAGCACAAGCCACTCAAAAATAGGTTCAATACCATATGGTGCTGAGGTAGGAGTAATATTAGAATCAAATGGATGGGCAAAGATAAAATACAATGGACAAATAGGATATGTATCAAGCGCGTATTTAACAGCAGATATATCTAATGGTGGTGGAACAACATCTCAAAGCGCCGACAAGGTAATCAATTTAGCACAAACATTACTAGGAAAGCCATATGTATGGGGAGCAGAAGGGCCTAATAGTTTTGATTGCTCAGGATTTACTCAATATGTATTTAAAAATTCTGCGGGGATAAATATACCAAGGGTATCAAAAGATCAATCAAAATTTGGACAATATGTAAATAAAAATAATCTTCAAAAAGGAGATTTAATATTTTTTGATACAAGTGGTTCAAATGATGGAGATGTAAGTCATGTTGGGATATATATGGGTAATAATAAAATGATACATGCATCATCGAGTAAAGGAAAAGTAGTTATATCTGAATTAAGTAATTATTATAATAATGCATATGTAAATGCAAGAAGAGTCTTATAAATAACTTAAAAATTTTCTCACTATATAAAAAATAGATGTATTATTAATAAAACATCTATTTTTTTTATGCAATGATTTTATATTAGGCATAAAATAATTGATTGTTTATGAATATATACAGATGAATAAATTTGAAAATAAAAAAATCTAATATATTAAGTAAAAAGATTTTTGATGAATAAATAATCTAATATATTGAAAATAATATATAGTGTAAATTAAATTTATAGATTAACAAGGAGTGTTTCTATGGGTGTAGTAACAGATTTTTATAAATTCAAATACAGAAAAGATGACTACTATTTAGATGTATTTATAAATAAAGGAGCAATACCAAATATTGAATCAGCCTTAAATGAAATTCTAAGTGATAAATATATACCTAAAGACTCTCAATGTGCATATATGAAGTTAAAAGAATTATTTCAAGAGGCAAGAAAAAGTACAAGTCATGTTTATGCTGAAATAAAAATACACAAATGTTATTTGAGATATATAAATAATTTATATCTATATTTTTTTGATAGAAAAGAGTATAGAGCTCTGAAAGAGTTAAGCGATTATTTTCATTTATATATAGTAGAGGATATAGAAAATATAGCAAATTTTATAACACTAAGTGAAGACGTAAAGATAAGGATACTTTCAAATATATAAAATAATTAAATTCAAAAAAAGGAAATATTTCTAAATATCTTGCATATAATACATTAAATATGAAACATTTAAAATTAATCCTTCATATTTAATGTATTATAAAAAGAAGGAGGGATGTTAATTTGGATGATAGATTAGAATTAGTAATGTTTGGATATGAAAAAGAAATAGAATATGATTATACACCAGATAGTGGAAGTGAATAAAGTAAAAAGGATTTTTCAAGTTTAGATTAAGTAAAGAATAAAATAAAAATTATCTTGCTAAATCAACTAATATAATTTATATAAATAAAAAATGGAGGTAAAAAATGGAGAGAAATATAGATTTGATGATATTTGAATATGAAAAGGAAATGGCATATGATTATATACCTGAACATGAAAATGAATAATAATTAAAGCATAAGTAATATTATATATCAAAAGGAGAAATAAAGTGAATATAGATAATGAATCCGATTAAAAAGGAGCTATCTCAAAGAAAATAGAGTTTAGCTCCTTTTTATTATAAGTTAAATTATAAAGTTTTAAATTAAAAAATATTATACATAAAAAATGTCTAAAGCAAATCAAAAGGTTGCCTTAGACATTAAAAACAAATTTATAGATTAAAATGTATGTTTACTTTCTTCAAAATCATAAACGTCCATCAAAGCTTCCCCAAATCTTTGATAATGAGTAATTTCTCTTTGACCTAAAAATCTTAAAACTTCTATTATATCAGCGTCATCAGTTAGATTTATAAGTTGATAATAGGTAGCTAGTGCTTTTTGTTCAGCGGCCATATCCTCATGTAAGTCAGTAACGGCATTTCCCATAACAGCAATAGGACAAACACTAAATGGATTTCCAGTTGAATCTGTTGGATATATACCAAATCCATTTTGAGCATAATTAGATCCAAGTCCTGCTTCTTCTAACTCAGTAGGAGTAGCATCATATGTTAGTTGATAAACCATAGTAGCTACCATTTCAACATGTGCTAATTCCTCTGTTCCGATATCAGTTAAAAGTGCTTTAGTTTTCCCTGTAGGCATAGTATATCTTTGACTAAGATATCTTAGGGCAGCTGCTAACTCTCCATTAGGTCCACCAAATTGAGTTATAAGATATTTAGCCATAGTTATATCCTTAGTTTTAAGATTAACAGGATGTTGTAATGTTTTTTGATATATCCACATAAATTAAATCCTCCTTAATTATTAGTCGTTAAATTCTCTTTCCCAAGGCCATGGGCTTTCTACCCATCTAAAAGGATACTTGCTAGGTGAAAATCCAAAGTTAGTTAAAGGTCCATACTTATTTTCATATAAGCATCTTGCTTCTAAAAATTGATTACATAGAGAATTAAAAGTAGCAATTGCATTTTTATCACAAGGATTATTATCTAGATATAAATTCATATCTAAACATGCAAAACAAAGCTCTTGAATTTTTCGCATTAATTCATTTCTAGAGTCACTCATAATTATTCTCTACCTCCTTTTTCTCTTAGTGGAGTTGAATATAAATTCTTGTTATAAATTGGAGAATCTATTAGATATAGCTCAGGGAATAGAGTACCACGTTGAAAGGCTTTAGGTAAGCTATACGTTTTAGTGTAGACTTGACGCTTAATATAAGGTCTAGCTAAGGAATATCTAGGTTCCATACAGTTTTTTCTATTATCATCTTGCATAAATTAAACCTCCTGTCTTAAAGTGAGAATGAACTTAATAATAATATATTGTAGTTGCAAAAAAGTGTTACTAATAAATATATAAACTATATTTAGAGCAAAAATACACATTAAAATAAATGAGTAGATTACTTGAATTATTAGCTTAATATATGATAAAATAATTTGCATGTTTTATTAAAAATAGTCTAAATTTGAAATTTAATGAAAATGAATTATAGATATAACCAAAATATAAATAAGAGGTGATAGTATGAGCAACTTAGCGGGAAAAGGCTGTGAGATAATAGTACCTTTTGATGAAAGACAACCATTAAAAGATATAGAAAGAAGTATAATAAAGAGATATAGAAAACATTTATGGTCAAAATTTATAAAAGCTATAAGAGATTATAATCTAGTAGAAGAAGGCGATAAAATAGCTGTTGCAATATCTGGAGGAAAAGATAGTCTACTTATGGCTAAGATGTTTCAAGAGTTAAAAAGACATGGACAAGTAAACTTTGAATTAGAGTTTATAGCTATGGATCCAGGATATCATGAAGACATAAGAAAACTACTTGTAGATAACTGTGAATACTTAGATATACCAATACACTTATTTGACTCAAGAATATTTGAAATAGCAGATGAAATAGCTAAAGATTATCCATGTTATATGTGTGCAAGAATGAGAAGAGGAGCACTATACTCTAAAGCTGAAGAACTAGGGTGTAATAAGTTAGCACTTGGACATCATTATGATGACGTTATAGAAACAACAATGCTTAACCTACTATGTTCGGCTAATTTTAAAACAATGTTACCTAAACTACATTCAACAAACTTTGATGGTATACAAATAATAAGACCACTTTATTATATAAGAGAAGAGCATATAGTAAGATTTATACAAAATAGTGGTATATGGCCACTAAATTGTGCATGTATGGTAGCGGCTAAAAAGACTGGTAATAAGAGATATGAAATAAAAGATTTAATCAAAAGCCTTGGAGAAAACTTTAAGGATGTAGAAAAATCAATATTTAAAGCAGCGGAAAATGTAAATATAGATTCTGTACTTGGATGGCAAAAAGATGGAGTAAAGCATTCATTTATGGAAAATTTTGAAGACTAACTAGAAATTCTTTAAAGTTTACATTATTTATTTTTAGTATAATTAGATATAATATATTTATAGATTTAGGAAGAATTTTTATTCTTCCTTTTATTTTTGATTTTATGAAATATATTTGAATAAGCAAGAAAAGCGAAAATTTTATAAATGTATAGTGAAAAAATATCATAAAATGATAAAATATAAGTAAAGATATTTAGAAGGTGGGAGTTTGGATTGAAAAGAGTTTATATAGACTTTGAAATGAATATGCCAAGTGTAAGAAATAAAAGAGATATGCTAAATGCAGATATAATTGCAATTGGGGCTATACAATATGATACGGATACAGGTAATATAGAAGAATTTAAGTCATTAATAAAGCCTGTAACTAACCAAGAAATATATCCACATATAGAAGAATTAACTCATATAAAGCAAGATGATGTTAAAGATGCTCCAACATATGAAGAAGTTATGAGAAAATTTAAAAAATGGTTAGGTACATTTTCTCAAATAGAGGGTATATATACCTTTGGAAATCTAGATTTAACTTGCTTTAATAATACAGATAAAAAGAGCGCTCAAAAAAACAATCACCCAAGATTTATAAATAATATAAAAGGTTTATTCGTAGATATAAAGGACAAATATTTAGAATGCGGGATAAAATGTATGAATTATGTTTCGTTAAAAAATTTACTAGAATGTGCAAACGTAGAATTTAAAGGAGACGCACATGATCCTTTATATGATGCATATAATTTATATGTATTAGATGAAGTTTTAGAAAAAAATGAAGGTATAAGGGACATACTAATAATAAAAGATTTTATAAGACCACCATTTATAATATTAAATGAAAACTTAGAAAAAGTTTTTGATGAATACACAAATATATACTATAAAAATCCAAAAGAGGCTAGCAAATTTGATATATCCATAGAAGTTATAAAAACTGTATATTTGTATTTGGAATCTATAAATAACATAGACATATACAATATAGATATAATAAGAGATATAAGTAGAAAAATGGACACAATAGATAAGTTAAAAGATATTAGAACTGGGCATTTTTATATACTTGAGAATGTATATTTTGATATGAAAGATTTAATAGATGATTTAATGCTTTATAAGCTAAAGCAAGAGGAATACGTAGAAGAAATAAATAGTATAATAAACTTATTTTCTGATGATTTAAAGTATGAAGAAATAGAATTTGACTATATACTGGAAAAAAGCTGTTGATAAAATTAAATATCAACAGCTTTTTAATATGAATAAATATGTACAAGAATAAATATAAATTATAAGAAACCAAAAAAGGAAATAGGAGGAGTTTTTGTGGAAGAAATAAGTAATTATTTTTCTATAATATTTAAGGTATTTATATCTTTATCATCAATATTTATATTATTTTATGGTGTAAGTATTATATTAAAAGCAAAATATAACAAGCCTAAAAATAAAGGACATACAAGAGGATATACAAGAAATAGCTTAATGATAGACGACAGAAGCAATGTAGATACAAAGAAAGTAAAAGAAAATATAAGACAAATAGAAAACTCTAGTATATCAAGTAAAGAGAAAACTATGCAATATGATAATGGGGATGTATACAAAGGGGAGATTAAAGATGGAAAAAGAGAGGGTTTTGGTATATGTATATACATGAATAAAGATAGATATGAAGGGCTTTGGAAAGATGATAAAATGCATGGAATAGGTAAATATACTTATCATGATAAAGGGTCGTATAGTGGTGATTTTAAAGAAAATAAGATAGAAGGAATAGGAACTTATACTTATAAAAACAAAGACATATATAAAGGATATTTTAAAGACGGAAAAAGACATGGAAAGGGAATTTTATATTGTAAAGATGGAAGCAAATATAATGGAATGTGGAAAGATAACCTTAAACATGGGCAAGGAAGGCTTATTGATGTAAATATGCAGATTTATGAAGGGGATTTTGTAGAAGGCAAAAAAAATGGACAAGGCAGATATGAATTTGTAGATGGAAGCAAATATAATGGTGAATTTAAAGACAATATATATCATGGTCATGGATGCTACATAGATAAATATGGGAATATATATGAAGGTCAGTATAAATATGGATTAAAAAAAGGCAAGGGTATGATGAAATATAGAAATGGTGAAATATATGAAGGTGAATTTAAGGATGATATTATAAATGGAAGAGGAAGATATACATATAAAGATAAAAGTACTTATGAAGGAGAGTTTAAAGAAGGTAAAAAACATGGAGTAGGAACATACACTTGTGAGTTATATAAATATGTAGGCGAATTTAAAGAAGATAAAAAAGGTAAGGTAGGAACCTACTACTTAAGTAATAATATTATTTTAGAAGTAATTATAGAAGAAAATATTATAACACAAGGTGTATATATATGTAATGAAAATAAAAGATACCTACATAATATAGATGTAAGTGAAATAAATGAAAAATATTTATTAAATAATATAGAAAACTACCTCGAAAATGATAAAGAACAGAATCACATTATCACTTCAAAAATATATAATTAATTATAAGAATAAATTTTGGGGTGGTATCTATGAAAAATAAACCTGAAGATTTAAACATTAAATTGTTGCCATTTAAAATAGAAGCAAACTCAAGAGGAAAAAATACAACCAACCAATACGGAGTGGATATGATAAAAGCTAGAGATATGTGGAAAGAATCTAATAAAGGAAGTGGAGTACGTATAGCAGTAATAGATTCAGGATGTGATATATATCATGAAAGCTTAAAAAATAATATAGTAGAAGTTAGAAATTTTACAAATGAAGATAATAAAAATCCAAATATTGTAACTGATAGAGTAGGACATGGTACTCATGTTATAGGCACTATTGTGGCAAATAACCCAAATAATAATATAGTAGGTATAGCACCTAGTGCACAGATATATGTATTAAAAGCTATAGAAGGTAATGGACTAGGAAAATTAAGTTGGGTAGTTAATGCCATAAATTATGCTGTGGAAAAAAAGGTAGATATAATATCTATGTCACTTGGAATGGGTGGAAGTTCAGATAAATTAGAAAGGGCAGTAAAGGAAGCTGTCAAAAAAGGAATATTAGTAGTATGTGCAGCTGGAAATAGTGGTGATGGAAATGCTGATAGTTTTGAATATTCATATCCAGCTGCTTATGAAGAAGTAATATCAGTAGGTGCAGTTGATAAAAAAGGAAATCCTGCTAGTTTTAGTAATGCAAATTTAGTTATAGATGTAATTGCGCCGGGGGTAGAAATACTTTCAACCTATCCAAATAACAAATATGAAGTACTAAGTGGAACAAGTATGGCAACACCGCATGTGACAGGAAGCTTAGCTTTACTTAAAAACTGGTCAAGGGAAGAATTTCAAAGAGATTTAAGTGAAACTGAATTATATGCTCAACTTATAAAGCATACAAAATCTATTAACTATCCAAGAACTATTCAAGGTAATGGGCTTGTATATCTAGCGCAAGTTAAAACTAAAAATAAGAAAAAGAATTAAAAAACTTCGCATATCTATAAAAAAATTAGATATGCGAAGTTTTTTGATATTAAATGATAAAAATTTGCAATTAAAGTTACAAAAAGGTTACAAAAAAATGCTAAATTGTGTATAATGGTATAGTAAATAAAAAATAGGGCAACAAAAGCAAAATTGGAGTGATGAAAATGATTAAATTTACTAATGTAGATAAATTTTATTCAGATGGTAATAAGTCACTAGATAATGTAAATTTAGGAATAAAACAAGGCGAATTTGTGTTTTTAGTAGGACATTCAGGAGCAGGAAAGTCTACTTTACTTAAATTATTGACTAGAGAAGAAAAAATATCATCAGGAAGACTTTCTGTTTTAGGGGAAGATATAACTAAAATAAAAGCAAGCAAAGTACATAATTACAGAAGAAATTTAGGAATAGTATTTCAAGATTTTAGACTATTAAATGAAAAAACAGTCTATGAAAATGTAGAATTAGCGCTTAGGGTTGTAGGTACAAATGCAAAAGAAATTAGACCAAGAGTTATGGAAGTGTTAAAAAGAGTTGGCATAGCTGAAAAACATAGTAAATATCCACATGAATTATCAGGTGGGGAATCTCAAAGAGTTGGTATAGCTAGAGCTATAGTCAATAAACCATCTATAATAATTGCAGATGAATGTACGGGAAATTTAGATATACATAATTCTATTCAAATTTTAAAATTATTAAATGAAATAAATGAAGAAGGTATTACCGTCATAATGGCAACACATGATATAGAAATATTAAAGCTATTTCCAAAGAGAGTCATAGAGCTTAAAGAAGGAAAAATAATTAAAGATACAAAGAGGGAAAAATATGAAATTAATGTCTAAATTTTTATACAGTCTAAAGCAAGGAATAAAAGGTGCTTTTCACAATAAAACTATGACTATTATATCTACAATTTCTATATCTGCATCTTTAATAATACTAGGAATAGTTTTAACTATAGTATTAAATATAAACCAATTTATAAAATATGCACAAGATGAAATAAATGAAGTTAGGGTATCTATAGAAGAATTCACTAATGATGATGCGAGAATAGAATTAAAAAATAAAATTAAAGATATAAATGGTGTTAAAGGTGTTGAGTTTAAAACAAAAGAAGCTTCTTTTAACGATCTTAAAAGAAGTTTTGGAGAAGAAGCATATCTACTTGAAGGTGTACAAAATCCTTTAGAGGATTCCTTCCTTGTTACAATAGATAATCCAGAGAATATAAAGCAAATATCGAGAGAGATATCTAAGTTAGAAGGTGTAACAGAGATAACTTATTTTCAAGATATAATACAAAATTTCTTAAGTATATCAAGTACAGTTAAGAAATTTGGGTCAATTTTAATAGGGGGCTTACTATTAATATGCCTAGTAATAATATCTAATACGATAAAAAGTAGAGTATATAGTAAAAAAGAAGAAATACAAATTATAAAATATGTAGGTGGTAGTAACTTATTTGTAGTATCTCCATTTATGGTAGAAGGCTTTTTTATTGGATTAGTAGGAGCTACTTTAGCTATTGGTATATGTTTGGTTATGTATGGATATATAGTAGAAAATTTAAAGCAATTTATAAATCCAATAAACAATATTATGTCGGGTGCAGTCCTTCCATTGGCTTCTATATCATCTTCACTAATATCGACGCTGCTTATAACAGGAGTAGTTATAGGGGTATTAGGAAGTGTTATATCAGTTAAAAGACATTTAAAAGTATAAAGTAATAGGGGGACGATTGAGTGAAAAAAATATTGACAGTGCTAACAGTATGCTCTTTAGTATTTGGAACAACATATATATATGCAGATACTGAAGATAAAAATATAGAAACTAAACAAAAGAGTGTAGATGATAAATTAAACAAAAACAGAGAAGAGCAAACAACTTTAGAATCTAAAATAAGAGATTTAGATTTTAAAGTGAAAGAAATAGAAGGAAATATAAAAGAAACTAATGATAAAATAGAAAATTTAAATGGTGAAATAGAAACTACTAAAGTTGAAATAGAAAAACTAAACGAAAATATAAGTAAAAATGAAGAAGCTCTAGGTAAAAGATTAAAAGCAATAAACAATAATTATTCTATGGGATATATTAAGGTTATATTAAGTAGTACTTCTATATCAGATTTTTTCAATAACATATATGTAGTTAAGCAAGTTGTAGAACAAGATCAGAAGATACTAAAAGAATTAGATGAAAATAAATCAGAAGTAGAGAAAAAAGAAAAAGATTTAAATTATAAAAAGAAAATGCAAGAAGATTTAAAAATATCTCTAGTAGAAAATAATGAAAAGGTACAATCTGATAAAAATGAACTAGAAGCTTTAAAGAGAGAACTAGAAACTGAAGAAGATAATTTACAAAATGAACTTGAAAAATTAGCAGCAGAAGCAGCAGCTAAACAAGCACAGGAAGCACAACAAAGTGCTGCATCAATTGATGAAAATTTAAATGGAGCAATAATATCAAGTGGATCTTGGCCAGTCCCAGGACATACTAGAATAAGCTCTCCATATGGATATAGGCTTCATCCAGTATTAAATGTTCAAAAGATACATACAGGTATTGATATACCCGCACCAAAAGGAACCCCAGCAGTAGCAACTGATAGTGGTACAGTTATATATTCAGGACCTAAAGGAAGTTATGGAAATACTGTAATGATACAACATGATAATGGAAGGGTATCATTATATGCACATAACGATCAATTACTAGTATCTGTTGGACAGAAGGTTCAAAAAGGACAAGCAGTAACTAAAATAGGAAATACAGGAAGATCAACAGGGCCACATTTACATTTTGAAATAAGAATAAATGGAAAGCATACAAATCCTATGCCATACATAGGGTAATAAAAAATAAGTATCTATTAAAAAATAATTTAATAGATACTTATTTTTTTATTTAGAAATAAATGAATTAAGTTGTACATTTAAATAAATATTAGCAAATTTTGTGCTAAAACATAATACATGTTATCATATAATATATGATTAGATAAACAAGAATCTAAAAGGAGTTTTACACATGGAAGAATATGTAGTTGTGGATTTAGAAACCACGGGTCTTGACCCATATAAGGGTTGCGAAATAATAGAAATCGGAATAACTGAGATAAAAAATAACGAAATAATTAGGAATTATTCAAGGTTTGTAAAACCAACTTCAGATATACCGCCATTTATAACAGATATAACTAACATAACTAATGATATGGTTAAAAATGAAGACCCTATAGAAAAAGTTTTACCTAGATTTAGAAAATATATAGGAAATAGGACTATAATAGCTCATAATGCTAAATTTGACTTAAAATTTTTAAATTATTATTTAGATAAATTAAATTTAGAACCTATAACTAACCATATATGTACATTAGAAATGTTAAAGGCTAATAAGGACTATAAAGGCAAAAATAAAAAATTAGAAACAGCATGTGCATATTATGGAATAGAAAATAAAAATGCACATAGAGCAGATAGTGATACATTAGCTACAGCTAAATTATTTTTAAAAATAAAATGAACAAAAAAGCAAACTATTATTTAAATATAGTTTGCTTTTTTGTTAGAATTTTATGATTTAAATTATTTTCATATAAGACATAAATTTATATCATTTAAAATAAAAAATTTTTAAAACTAATTATATTTAGTGGTTAATTTTTATTAAAACTCATAGTATATAGTATCTTAAAAAACCTTTAGGGGGTTAGACATATGAATTTTATAGAATTTAATATATCTGTAAGTGAGATAGAGTTTTCAATATTTAAAAAAATAAAAAATAAGAAGATATATATCGTTAAAAATAAATTAATTATACCGAAGTCTTTTGATATCGGGAATAGATTAAATTATATAAAAAAATTAGTAAGTACTATTATAAAAGAGCATGATATTAATAAATCCTATATAAATAAAAATGAATCAGAAAATGAAGATACTATACAGTTAATAAAGATAGAAGGTATAGTAGAGGAACTTCTATTTAATTGTGGGGTGGAAATATGCAAATAAATCCAAATGTTAACTTAAAGGTAATAAAAAAGATTAAATCTGAAGGGGTTAATTCAAATTTATATTTAGTAGAAGATACTCAGCTTGGATGTAAATTTATACTAAAGCAAATAAGTAAAAAAAAATTAAAATCTGCAGATAAATACTTTGACGAATCTAAGAAGATATATAGGTGCAATCATCCAAATATAATGAATATAAATACAGCATCTCAAGATGAAAATAATATATATATAACAATGCCATACCTAGAAAGAGGATCTTTATATAATTTATTAGAGAATAAAAGCTTAACCATTAGAGAAGTTATAAAGTATTCATTAGACTTTTTATCAGCAATACAATATATCCATTCTTTGGGTATAATACATTGTGACATAAAGCCAAATAATGTACTTATAAGTGATAATGATAATGCAATACTAACCGATTTTGGTTCGGCATTGTATTTAAATAATTCAGGAAATGCAAGGCTTAGAAATGTATATTATAAGCATATAGCTCCAGAGCAGTGTACAAATTCTATAATAGATAAAAAAATTGATATATATCAAATAGGTACTACATTATATAGAATGTGTAATGGAAATGAAGAATATAATAATCAAGCCAGAAAATATAAGGACTTAAATAGTTTAAAAATAGCATGCGCTAAAGGGAAGTTCCCTATAAGAAAAAAATATTTGCCTCATGTACCAAGAGAAATTATAAACATAATAGAAAAATGTCTTATGATAGATCCAAGGGATAGGTATGAAGATGTTTTAGAAATAATGAATGATTTATCTAGTGTAAGTAGAAACTTAGATTGGAGATATAAAAAATTAGAAGAAAATGACTTTGTATGGGAACTAGAAGATAAAAACTACAATACTTATATAAGGTTATACAAAGAAGATACAGTATGGAAAGTATTGAGTGATGGGAAAATTTATACAGTAGACACAAAGGCTAAGGGATATAAGCTTATAAGAAGTATTATAAAGAATAAAAAAATGACCTTACTTTAAACCGATCAAGTAAGGTCATTAAAAAGGGGTAAAATATATTATAAAAAGGGGTTTATTAGGGAATATATTTTATTTGGGGAGTAAATAATCGGTTATTAGGGGAATAACCTTGTATTTATAATAACAAGATTCGACAAAAAAAGCAATAGTAAATTTAAAAAAAGTTTTATAAAATTTTTATTTAAACTAAATTTAATTAAAAATTAAATTTAGTTTAAATAAAAATGTATAAAAATACATCTTCTGGATAAACTATAAAAATCTAGGAGGTATATATGAAAAAATCTAAATGTTTGCTTTTAACCTTATTATTTTTTATAGCTATGTCAAATACATCAATATGTATAGAAAAAAACAATATACTAAATAAAGATATATTAATAAATAATGTAGAAAAAGATGATATAAAAATAAGCATAGAGGACATAAATATAGTAGAGGAAAAAATAAGTGTAGGAGATGTTTACAATTCTTCTGCTATAATAAGTATGAATGTTAGAAATAATAGTAAATACGACATAGAATTATCTAATATAGATGTATATCCATATCAAGGCGGAAAACCAGTTAAGTATTTTGTTTCAACAGCTAATGAAGATATACAAGGATTTATAGGAAATATAAAAGGTGGAGAAGATAAAGATATAAAAATGGGAATAACACTTCATAATACTAAAGATCCTATAAAATTAGAGTTAAATAATATAGAAGATAAAAGTAAAGAACAAATTGTACATAGCATAAATATAAAGTAAAAAAGAAAAGCGTTGCTTTTCTTTTTTTTATGTATTATTCCATAGGTTGATGAATATCAACAGGACACTCTGGTTCATAAGTACCGCAACCTATACAAGTATCATGTATAAAATAAGCTATAACAAAATCTCCTTTGCTATTATATATATTATATAATTTCCAAAAATCATTTTTTTTAGCCAAATAATATACAAATAATATATAAAGTTGCATAAACTAAGTATAGTCATAATCTTACAAATTTGTTCTTTGATTTATTTTGTATAACAATGTATAATTACTTTATAAATAAGGAGGCTTTATGAGTTATAATAATGATGATAATAAAATAAGACGGAAAAGAGTAAGCTCAAGTACAAGTAAAACAACAAATAAAACGGATAATAAAGTATTTAATAATAGAAGTGTAAGTGAAAAAATAAAAAATGAAAACACTATAAATAGAAGAACAAGAAGTAGTACTTATAGTTCTCGTTCAAGAGCTAAAAAAAGCAAGAGGAAAAAAAATAAAAAGTTATTAAAGTTATTTAAAAATTTACTAATAGCAATGTTATTAGTATTAGCTTTAGTATCAATAGTTTCTAGTATTTATGTATTTACAGTGGTCAAAGGCTCACCTAAAGTAACTAAAGAGCTATTAGAGCAAAACTATATAAGTAGTGAAGTGGTAGATAATAATGATATACCAAAGTATTTAAAAGATGCTATTGTATCTATAGAAGATGAAAGATTCTATAAACATAATGGTGTAGATACTATATCTTTAGTAAGATCTGTAGTACATAATTTACTAACAGATACAACTCAGGGCGGAAGCACTATAGAAATGCAAATTTCTAAAAACTTACTTACAAGTGATGATAAAACTATAAAAAGAAAGCTTAAGGATATGTTTAATGCAACTTCCATGGATAAAAACATATCTAAGGATGAAATATTAGGTATATACTTAAATAATATATATTTAGGTAAATCAGCCTATGGGGTAGGAAAAGGTGCTAAAGTGTATTTTGGTAAAGATGTTAAAGATTTAAACTTAGCTGAATGCGCTATGTTAGCAGGAATAACTAATAGTCCAGCAAAATATGGTCAATTTGTACAAGCAAAGAAAAGACAAGAAACAATACTTTATAAAATGCATGAACTTGGATATATAAATGATGCAGAATATGAAGATGCATTAACTAAAGAAGTAACTTTTGTATCTGAAATAGGTAAATAAGAGGTGTAATATGAAAGAGTATAAGTTTAATTATGAAGATAAAGAATATGTATTAAGTTTAGATAACTGTAGTGGTTTATTAAATGATGAAGAAAAGCCCGTAGATGGTATAAAATTAGAAAATATATTAGAAATGTTATCTAATGGCAGTGAAATAGATTTTGATATGGAATATTACCAAGAAGCTTGCCCAGAATGTCTAAAAGGAGTTAAGGAAAAGCAAAAGTTTTTTGGTTTTTTAGAATATCATTTTTATATATTCACTAAAAATGGAAAGTTTGTTATAAGTGATATAGATAAAAGTTATGAAGGATTAAGTTTTAACAAATTATTAAGAGCAGGTAAAGTTGATGACAGTTATATAGTTAGTATAATAATATGTGAAAACTGCCAAGATTATATAATACAAATAGAAAACTGTATAGTATAAATAAAAAAAGTCTACCATTGATCTGGTAGACTTTTTTTATTACATACAATAAGTTAAAAAGGATGCATCTACTTGTGCTGTTATCTTAACTATACCAGGTACTACATTTGTGATAGATGATTTAGATGAATAATTAATATTATTTAGCTGAGAACTTATTTCAGTAACTTTACAAGGTATGGGATTATAATTAAGAGAAAAACTTTTAGCTAAAATACTAGCTTTATCTTTAGCATCTTGAGTAGCTTTTTTTAATGCTTTATTATAGTATTCATTAGGATTAGATAAAGAAAAATCTATATATATTTCATCATTTGCACCATTTTCAACTACTAAAGAGTAAATATCATTAACTTTACTTAAATCATGAACTATTATAGTTATAAGTTGAGTTACAGTATAAGAAATTAATGTATTTTTTTCATAATCATAATTTTGAGTAGCAGAAATGTCTTTACTAAAAATATCATCCTCTGAAACACCATAATCAGAAAGACTATATAAAAGTCTGTTTAAAATTTCGCTATTTTTATCTTTTGCTATTTCTAAGCTCTTATCTTGAGAAGAGATTCTAACATTAATTTTTGCCATATCAGATTCTATATTTAAAGAACTTACACCTCTAACTGTTAACGAGCCCTTGTCAGAGGGCATATTAAATAGGCTATTTTTATATTGCATAAACAAAACCTCCATACTTTATAGTTTATTACTAAGTTTATATATTTAAATAAGTATACTTTAAATTATATTAATTAATAGAAATTTAATATGATATAATTAATATAAATTTTTAAAATGAGATAAAAGGGGAACTAAAGGTGGAAAATGTAATAGGGGTTATAGCGTCAAATATAGAGTTAAAAGAAAAAATAGAAACACTTTACCCAAGGGAAATAAAAAATAAAGAAATTATAATAGATATTATAGAATTAGATTTATTAGAAGAACAAGGAAAGATATTAGTTGACAAAGGAGCTCAAGTAATAATAGGTAGAGGTGGAGGATATAAGCTTATATTAGATACTGTAAATGTACCCATAATACCTTTAAATATGAAATCTATAGATTTACTAAAAGCTATAAAATTAGCTAGTACATATAAAAAGGAAATAGTTCTTATATTAGGGTATGATGAAGTAGATTTTGATTATATAAGTTTAAAGGATGTAATAAATATACGTATAAAGGAAGAATGGTTCAAATCTAAATATGAAATAAGAAGCAAGGTATTAAAATACATCGATAAAAAAGAAGGTATAGTTATAGTTGGAAGTGGAATAGCTTGTTCTTTTGCTAGACAGTATAACATAGATAATGTATTTATAAATGCTAGTGAAGAATCTATAACAGAGGCTATAGAATACGCTAAAAATATAATAAGTTCATTATCAAATGAGAAATTTAACAATCAAATGCTTATAAATATACTAGATGGAGTAAAAGATGGAATAATAGCTATAGATACAAAAGGCAAAATAATACTATTTAATGAAAGTGCAAAGAAAATATTAAATACAAAAAAGGAAGAAGTATATAAGAAAAATATAAAAGATGTATTTCCTTGTATGGATTGGTTAGTAGAAGCTATGATTAAAAATGAGAGTCATAAGCGTAAGATAAGAAATATAAATAAATTGACAGTAAACACAAGGTCAGTACCCATAATAGTTGATGGACAAGTTCAAGGAATAATTGGAATACTTCAAGATATAACTAATATACAAAGTTTAGAAAGAAAAATACGTATGGATTTAAATAATAAGGGGCTCTGTGCTAAATATACATTTGATGATTATATATTCAAAGATGAAATAAGTAAAGAACTTGTAGAAATGGCTAAAAAGATTGGTAAAACAGAATTTACGACCTTATTATATGGAGAAAGTGGTTGTGGAAAAGAAGTGTTAGCACAAAGTATGCACAATATTAGTCAAAGAAAAGATAAACCTTTTGTGGCTATAAATTGCGCCACTATATCAGAAAGTTTATTAGAAAGTGAATTATTTGGATATGAAGAAGGAGCATTTACAGGAGCAAAAAAAGGTGGGAAGCCAGGGCTTTTTGAGCTTGCTCATGGAGGGAGTATATTTTTAGATGAAATAAATAGCTTACCTATAAATATACAAACTAAATTACTTAGGGTTATAGAAGAAAAAAAGATAATGAGAATGGGGTCAGATCGGGTGATACCTCTAGATATAAGGATAATGGCTGCTACTAATGAAAATCTAAGACAAAAAATAAAAGATAAAACTTTTAGAGCTGATTTATTTTATAGATTAAGTAGCCTAGAGATAAATATACCTCCACTTAGAAAAAGAAAAAAAGACATAGTATTTTTGTTTGAATATTTTGTGAGAAAAATGATAGAAGAAGGTGGTTTTTCAAATCTATCTTCTATCAGTGATAACTTTCAGCTAAAGCAAGAAGAGGTTAATCTATTAAATAATCACAATTGGTTGGGAAATATTAGAGAGCTAAAGAATGTAGCACAAAAATATGTATTAACAGGTAAAATAGAAATATTATATGTGGAAGATGAATATAATAAAGTGGATGAATATAACTTGAATACATGTAATAGTCAATTTGAAAATATAAATTACGAAAAAATAGGTATTGATATAAAAGAGATAAATAAATATGTTGAAACAAAGATTATAAATATATTATTATCTCAAGGATTAAACAAAACACAGGTGGCAAGTATCTTAGGGATAAGCAGAACAGCTCTTTGGAAAAAATATAAAGGTAATGATTAATGTGTTAAAAAATAGTAACTAATGTTAAGATTTATTAACATAAAAAATTATCATCGAAGGTAAGTCATTATAAATAATAAGATTCACATAAATATGAAACTAATAAAAAACAAGCCTACTTAAAAAAAATTGTTTTTTATTAGTTTATATTAATTATTAGTTTATTATAGTAAATTAATTCAAATATTTGAATATTTGGCACAAGTGTTGCTTTATATTAAGGGTGAAAGTAAATAATTATAGGGTGGTGGGAATATTATGCAAAGTATGGCGGCTAAGCATTCTATATGGCCAAGAGAGAAAGATATAATATTTGATTTATCAGGGAGAGCTCAAAGAGCTGAAAAGAATATAGGAAGAGAAAATGTTATAAATGCTACTATAGGAGCATTAATGGATGACTATGGAAGATTAATAACTTTAGATACAGTTTATAGTGAGTATAAAAACTTAGAAAATGCAGAAATATCTGCTTATGCAGCACTTGAAGGTCAGCCAGATTATCTTGAAGCTGTTAAAAAAGTAGTTTTTAAAGATTACATGCCAAATAGTTATATAAGAGCAGTAGCATCTCCAGGAGGAAGTGGAGCTATAAAATTAGCTACTTGGAATTATACAAATCCAGGTGATGAAGTATTAACATCAGATTGGTTTTGGAGTCCATATGTAAGCATTACAGAAGAAATAGGAAGAACGGTAGGAACTTATGAGTTATTTGATGAAAATAATAATTTCAACTTCAAATCATTTAAAAAAGAATTTTTAAGAATAGCAGATAAACAAGAAAGAATATTTACAATTCTAAACACACCAGCACATAACCCAACAGGATATAGCATACCAGATAATGAATGGGACAAAATAATAGGATTATCAAAAGAGGTAGCAGTAAATAAAGAAAAGAAGATAATATTATTTGTTGATATAGCGTATATTGATTTTGCTAGTGATGATAATGCTAGTAGAATGTTCTTTGAAAAGTTCTCAAACCTACCAGAAAATGTATTAGTTATAGTAGGATTTAGTATGTCTAAAGGATTTACAGCTTATGGCATGAGAATGGGAGCAGCAGTTTGTATAACTTCAAGTGAAAATGTAGCAGAAGAATTTTACTATGCTTGTGTACACTCTTGCAGAGCAAATTGGTCAAATTGCAATAGAGGAGCTATGGCAATTCTTTCCAATATAGTAAATAATTCAGAGAAGTTTAAGAAATATAATGAGGAAAAAAATACGTATAAGGAAATGTTAAAAAGAAGAGCTAATGCATTTGTAGAAGAAGCTGAAAAAGTAGGGCTTGATATACTTCCATATAGAGATGGATTTTTTGTAAGTATACCTTGTGAAAATTCAAGAGAAGTATGCGAGGAATTAACTAAAGATAATGTATATATGGTACCTTTAAAAGCAGGGCTTAGATTTGCTGTTTGTGCAGTAAATGAAAACAAATGTAAGATAGCACCAAGTATAATCAAAAATGCGCTTGAATATGTAAAAAGTCAGAAGTTGGTAGAAAATAGATAATAATACTAAATGTATTATATATAAATTAGTTAAAAATATAAGGGAAATAGATTTAAAACTAAGATATATGGGGGAATTTAATATGAAAAAACTAATGACTGGTAATGAAGCCATAGCTCGTGGAGCGTATGAAGCTGGTGTAAAATATGCATCTGCTTATCCTGGAACTCCAAGTACAGAAATATTAGAAAATATAGCTACATATAAAGATTCAATAGTAGCTGAGTGGGCACCAAATGAAAAGGTTGCACTTGAAGCTGCAATAGGAGGATCTATTGCAGGTGCTAGAACAATAGCATCTATGAAACATGTTGGACTTAACGTTGCAGCAGACCCATTATTTACATTTGCATATACTGGAGTAAATGGGGGAATGATATTAGTTTCTGCTGATGAACCAGGAATGCATTCTTCTCAAAATGAACAAGATAACAGAAATTATGCTAAATTTGCAAAAATTGCCTTATTTGAGCCATCAAATAGCCAAGAAGCTAAGGATATGATAAAAGAAGCATATAGAGTAAGTGAAGAATTTGATAGTCCAGTATTATATAGAGTTACAACTAGATTATGTCACTCAAAGGGAATAGTAGAGTGCAGTGATAGAGTAGAAGTTGGAATAAAAGATTATGTTAAAAATCCTCAAAAAACATTAACAGTACCAGCACATGCAAGAGTACTTAGACATTCAGTAGAAGAAAGATTAGAAAAACTAGAAGAATATTCTAATAATACTTCTTTAAATTATTGTGAAATGAATGATAGCAAAGTAGGTGTAATAGCATCAGGAATGTGTTATATGTTTGCTAAAGAAGTATTTAAAAATGATGCATCATATATGAAGCTAGGATTTACAAATCCATTACCTATAGAAAGAATAAAAGAGTTTGCATCTAATGTTGAAAAAATATATGTAATAGAAGAGAATGATCCATTTATAGAAGATCAACTAAAAGCAGCTGGTATAGATTGTATAGGTAAAGACTTATTCCCTAAAATGGGAGAAATGACTCCAGATGTTCTTAGAAAAGCTGTATTTGGGAAAACAAACGATACAATAAAATATAATAAGGAATTAGTAGTGCCAAGACCTCCAGGTCTATGTGCAGGATGTCCACACAGGGGATTTTTCTATGAGTTAGGAAAGAGAAAAAATGTATTAGTATCAGGAGATATAGGATGTTATACATTAGGATTTGCACCTCCATATAATGCTATGGATACAGTAGTATGTATGGGAGCTAGTTTAAGTGCAGGTCATGGAGCTCAAAAAGTATTTAATATGAAAAAAGATAACGAAATGAGAGTAGTTGGTGTACTTGGTGACTCCACTTTCTTCCATACAGGAATAAACTCATTATTAGATGTAGTATACAACAAAGGTAATTCAATATCTGTAATATTAGATAATAGAATAACTGGAATGACAGGGCATCAACAAAACCCAGGAACAGGGTATACATTACAAGGAGAGGTTACTGAAATAGTTGATATAGAAGGTTTAGTTAGAGCTTGTGGTGTTAAGCAAGTTAGAACAATAGATCCAAATAACTTAAAAGAAGTAAAAGAGACGCTAGATTGGGCATTTGAATTAGATGAACCTTCAGTAATAATAACTAGATGGCCATGTGTACTTAAGAGATTCTCTAAAGAAGACATAGAAGAATTTAACAATCCATTTACAAATAAATGTGATATAGATAAAGATGCTTGCATAGGATGTAAGATATGTATGAAAACAGGTTGTCCTGCTATATCATTTGACAAGGATGAAAAAAAAGTAAATATAGATAAAAATCAATGTGTAGGATGTAATGTATGTTCTCAAGTATGTCCTAAAGATGCAATATCTAATAATGGATTAGCTAAGGAGGTAAACTAATATGACAAAAAGTATACTTTTAGTTGGAGTAGGTGGGCAAGGAACTATACTTGCTAGTAAATTATTAACTACAGGGCTTATGGAAGCTGGATATGATGTAAAAATGAGTGAGATACATGGAATGAGCCAAAGAGGAGGTTCTGTTTCCTCTCAAGTTAGATATGGATCTGAAGTATATTCTCCAGTTATAGAAATAGGTGGAGCTGACATATTAGTTTCTTTTGAAAAAATGGAAGCTTTAAGATGGTTAGAGTATTTAAAGCCAGGGGGAAAAATAATATACAATAACTATAGAATGGATTCTATGCCAATACTTACAGGAAAGGCCGAATACAAAGAAGAAGAAATAGAAAAAGAATTAGAAAGATTAAATGGAAGCTTGTTAAATGCAGCAGAAAAAGCACTAGAACTTGGGAATGCTAAAGTAATGAATATAATCCTTTTAGGTGCATTAGTTAAATCTATGAACTTAGAAGACATAAATTGGGAAAAAATAATAAAAGACAATGTAAAAGAAAAATTTGTAGATATAAATATAAAAGCATTTAATGAGGGGATGAAACTAGTAAGTAATGAAGCTTTAGCTTAAAAATCATAAAACACACAAATTTATATAAATAAAAATTAAGCTATTATAAGTTAATACTTATAGTAGCTTAATTTAAATATACATTAAAATTAAGAATAATTATATTAATTTTATTTATAACTTATGGGGAAAAATTATAAATAGAAATTAGAATTATTTAATATATAACTTAAATAAAGGAAAAGGGGATTATTATGAACTATAGAATATTAGCTATAAATCCGGGGTCTACATCAACTAAGATAGCAGTATATGACAATGAAGAGCAATTGTTAGTAAAAGGAATAGATCATAAAGCAGAAGAAATAGCAAATTATGAAAGAATACAAGACCAATTTGAAATGAGAAAACAAGAAGTATTAAAAGTACTAGCTGAAAATAATATAGATATAAATACTTTAAGTACTGTTGTAGGAAGAGGGGGACTACTTCCTCCAGTAAAATCAGGAGCATATTTAGTAAATGATGAAATGATAGATAGACTAGTTAATAGACCTGTTATTGAACATGCATCTAATTTAGGAGCTATAATTTCTTATGAAATAGCAAAATCTATAGGAGTAAATGCATACATATATGACTCAGTAGCTGTTGATGAATTTAATGATATAGCTAGATTATCGGGAATTAAAAATATGGATAGAGAAAGTCTAAGTCATGCACTTAACTCTAGAGCTATGGCTATAAAGTTTGCAAAAGACAATAATAAAAAATATAATGAACTTAATATAATCGTTGCTCATTTAGGTGGGGGCATAACTGTAAGTGTTCATGAAAAAGGAAAAATGATCGATATTGTATCAGATGATGAAGGACCATTTTCACCAGAAAGATCAGGTAGGGTTCCTTGTAAAAAATTAATAAATACATGTTTTTCTGGGAATTACACACATAAAGAAATGTTAAAGATGATAAGAGGAAAAGGTGGAATAGTTTCTTACTTAGATACAGTAGATGTTAGAGAAGTGGAAAAAATGATGGAAGAAGGAAATAAAGAAGCTAAATTAGTACATGATGCTATGTGTTATCAAGTATCTAAAGCAATAGGTGAATTAGCTACAGTTGTAGAAGGAAAAGTAGATGCAATAATATTGACAGGTGGAATAGCTTACTCTAAGCTTGTAACAAAACATATAAAGAGAAGAGTAGAGTTTATATCTCATGTAGAAATAATGCCAGGAGAAAATGAACTAGATTCATTAGCACTTGGTACATTAAGAGTTTTAAATAATGAAGAAACTGCAAGAGAGTATAAAGAAGAAATATTAGCTAATGCATAAATATGTTATAAATTTAAATAGATTTCAACTATAATACATATTAATTAGTTTTTATTGATATTATGGAAAAATCACTGGATAAATATCCAGTGATTTTAGTTTAAGTAAATATTAAAATATAATTATTTAGATATGAAAGTTTCACAGCTTGCATCTTGTTCGTTTATTTGAACTTTCTCAGCTTTACATGCTTTACTAACATTATATTTACATTTCTCAGCTTGACATATTATATTTTCAGGTGTTATATATTCATCATTAGTACTATTTGTAAAAGATCCAAAAGAACCTTCAACAAAAGTTGAACAAGTAGTTTGAGATGTAGAATCTGCGCTACTACCAGCAACATTTATGCCACCGGCAAAGCATTTTCTACTTTTATTATATGCACAGTTAGTTGCAGAACAATTTAAATTTTCATTCATAATTACATACCTCCTAAAATTATCTTCTAGGTTAGTATGTGAAAAATAAAAGAAAATATAACTTATATATTACAATTAAAGAATTATAATTAATCTATTTATAGCTACTATCTAGGACAAAATGTTTCACAACTTTGATTTTCGTTGTTTATTTGAACACTTAATGCAACACAAGAACCTCCGTCATTATGTTTACATCCTTTAGCTTGGCAAGCTATATTATAAGTTTTAGCATAGTCTTCATTACTAGTTGAGTTAGTAAGAGTTGCATTTTTTCTATCTTCAAAAGTTAGACAGTGGGTACCATTTGTATTTGATGCTATAGAACCTGAGATATTTATACCGTTAGCATAGCAATTACTACATTTATTATAAAAACATGTAGATGCTAGACATATTAAATTTCCATTCATAATTAATATACCTCCTAGAATTTTATCTAGTTTAGTATGTGAAAAAAGTAAAGATTTAATCCATTTAAGGTGTATATTTATTCTAGGCAATTGTCACATAAAACTGCGACATCTTCTAAAGTTTCTCTGCCCAAATTTTTATTAATATGATACACATCTAAGTTGTGTTCTTGTCCACAAATAGAACAAGTGTAATCATTTTCTCTAAGTGCGTAATCTTTAAATATTTGCCAATGTATGCTATTTAAGTATTCCTTATACTTAACTTTAAGGCATGCCTCTAAATATTCACTATATAGATTATCTAAGTCAAAGCTAGTTAGATTAGAATATTCACATTCAAAATAATCACAATCATTATATAAATTAGGCAGTGAATCTAGCAATATACATTTTATATTATATTTGTAATTTTCATCAGGACCATCTAGAGAAAGATGAGTACAATAAGAACAGCATTTCTTTGGTAATATTTCTTTAAGTTTCTCAACACTTTTATCCATATGTAACCTCCAATAATTTATATACTTTAAGAAACAATATATAGCAATACTGAGAATTCATTGATAAATACTCTTTATAAGATATATTAAAAAATAGTGAAATATATTCTATAAATAAAGGGTTTTATAAAAAAATAAAGTAATTATGTTATATTAATTAAAACTAGGGTGATGAAATGAGAACTTATAATTTTGAAAGGGTAAGAGAAGATTCATACAACGAACTGGAAAAAAAGAAAAAAGAAATGAAATATATAAATAGATTAAATTTTAAAATAGAAAAAGAGCAAATGTATATAAGAGAAACTTCAAATAAAGAGTATGACAATTTATATAATATATATGATGAAGAAAAGCTCTATAATTTAAGAATACACAAAAAAAGTATTGATAAATTTTCTAGTGAAGAAAGAAATGAAAAAAAATTAATAAATTTAAAAGTATTGTATTGTGAATTTAAAGAATGTAGGTTTGAAAATATAGAATTTATAGGATGTATATTTATAGGAAATGTATTTTTAAAATGTGATTTTGAAAATGTAATATTTAAAGATTGCAAATTTTATAATGAAGAAGATGATATAAATATATTTAAAGATGAATGTAAGCTTAGAGAGGTTAGATTTAATAATAGTAATATAGAAAAAATAAAATTTGAAAACATAGGTTTAAAAAATGTATATATAAAAGAAAGTAATCTAAATGGTTCTATATTTAATAAATGTATAATGAAAGAGGTTATAATTTGTGACAGTGATTTAAGTTCTATTAAAATATTACGTCCTAAGCATTTAGATATATCTTTTGAAGATTATTATTTAAGTAAATTTGATGAGCATACATTTATAGATAAAGTTGACCTAAAGAAAAAAGATAAAAATGAGTATATAGATATATGCAAAGTATATAAGGATATATCAACAAAATTTGAAGCTAATAGATTATCAAATATAGGTGGAGAATATTATTATATAGCTAAGTTAATAGAGAAAAATGGTTTAAAAGGAATAGCGAAGTTAAAATCCATGATATACTGGGCACTTTGTGGCTATGGAGAACGTCCAACATATGCGCTTATAACATCTTTAGAAATTGTATTAGTATTTGCTATATTATATATGATAACAGGTCTTAATATAGGTGGGGAATTAGTAAATTATAAAAGTGCATTAAGGGGAAATGTAGATGTAGCTTCTATAAATAAAGACTTCATTAACTCATTGTATTTTAGTATAGTAACTTTTACAACAGTTGGATACGGAGATATAACGCCAGTAGGATTTTTTAGTACTTTATTATCTGCAATAGAAATGCTTTTAGGTGTTACTATGGTTGGTATTTGGACAGCTACATTGTCTAGAAAGATAACAAAATAGAGGAAATTTAAACGTATATGTATATAAAAAATGGATATAAGTTAGTTTACATAAAGCAACTTATATCCATAAAGAAAGAATTATATTACATTATTAATATTACATTATTAATATTTATTTAGTAAAAATTTATCTATAACATGTGCAACGCCATGTTCATTATTTGTTTTAGTTACATAGTTTGCAATATTTTTTATGCTATCGCGAGCATTACCCATTGCTACACCAAGCCCTGCATACTCTATCATATGCTTGTCATTTTCTTCATCACCTACAGCTATAGCTTTATTTATAGATAAATCTATATTTTTACATAAAGCTTTAAGCGCATTTCCTTTATTAGCTTTTTTATTTAAAAATTCTAGGAAAAATGGAGCAGATCTGACAACTGTGTATTTATCAAAAAATTCTTGAGGTACATTTTTTATTATTTCTTCTAATTTTTCAGGTTCGTCAACAATCATAATCTTACAAAATGTCATGGTTTCATCTATTTCTTCTTCTGGTTTATAAACTAAAGGTATTTTATTTAAATTAGATTCTAAAACAGTATATTTACTAGGTTTTTCGTTAGGTGTTACAACGTCAATTGGTGTACTTATATGAAGATAAGTATTAAGTTTTTTAGAAAGTTCATATATAGATTTAAAATCATCGTAATTCATTTCTATATTAGATATAACTTTTTTAGTTTTAACTTCTTGAACAACAGCTCCGTTAAAGCATATAACATAGTCCCCTTCATCAGTCAAATTAAGTTCTTCAAGTAGTGGAGTTACACCAGGTAGTGGTCTACCAGTAGATAAAACTACTTTATTCCCATTTTGTTTAGCTTCTTGGATAGAGTCAAAAACCTCCTTTGTTATTTTTTTTTCGGTATTTAATAAAGTGCCATCAATATCTAGTGCTATTAATTTATACATATAATCCTCCTATGATATTTACATAAAGATAGTTATAATTATATCAATATATGCAGAATTTATATAGAGAAAATTAAAAAAGAGTGTATGCTATAATATAAATATTAAAAATAAATATAAATAAAGGAGATATTTCAATGAAGTTTTCAGATTTTGAATATGAAAGACCAAATTATGAAAAAAGTAAAAATCAAATAATAGAAATAATAAATAATATAGAAAATTCAAAAACTTACAAAGAGCAAAGACAAAATATTGATAAACTAAATAGCATTAGAAATAATATAGAAACTATGAGTACATTATGTTCTATAAGACATAGTATAAATGTTGAAGATGAGTTTTATGAAAGGGAAAAAGTGTATTGGGACGAATATTCTCCATTATATGAAGAACTTAATTCACTTTTTTATAAATCAGTAGTAAACTCAAAATTTAAAGAAGATATTCAAAAAGATTTTGGAAGACAGTTTATAAATATAGCAAGCTTTAATTTAAAGTCTTTTAGTAGCGAAATAATAAAAGACCTTCAAGAGGAAAATAAGCTTTGTTCTAAATATACAAAACTATTAGCATCTGCTAAAATTCATTTTGAAGGAGAAGAAAGAAACCTATCTGGACTTTTAAAATTTATGTCAAGTGAAGATAGAGATATGAGGATAAAGGCATCTAAGGCATATTACAATTACTTTGAAGAAAAAGAAAATGAATTTGATGAAGTATTTGATAAATTAGTTAAAGTAAGAAATAATATGGCTATAAAACTTGGTTTTGACAACTTTGTAGAATTAGGATATATAAGAATGATGAGAACTGATTACAACAAAGACATGGTAAAAAACTTTAGAAAACAAGTTTTAGATTATATTGTACCTGTAGCAAATAGTCTTTACGAAAGACAATCTAAAAGGATAGGTGTAGATAGACTTACATATGTAGATGAAAACCTTGAGTTTTTAAGTGGGAATGCAACACCTAAGGGAAGTGACGAATACATAATAGAAAATGGAAGAAAAATGTATTCTGAGCTATCAAATGAAACTAAAGAATTCTTTAATTTCATGCTAGAAAATGAACTTATGGACTTAGTAACTAAAAAAGGTAAAGCAGCAGGTGGATACTGTACATATATACCAGATTATAAATCTCCATTTATATTCTCGAACTTTAATCAAACATTAGATGATATAGATGTATTAACTCATGAAGCAGGTCATGCTTTTCAGCTTTATATGTCAACTTGGATTGATATGCCAGAAATAAACTTCCCAACTTATGAAAGTTGTGAAATACATTCTATGAGTATGGAATTTATAACTTGGCCTTGGATGAAATTATTCTTTAAAGAAGATACAGAGAAATATAAATTTACTCATCTATCATCAGCTATTAAGTTTATACCATATGGAATAGTAGTAGATGAATTCCAGCACTATATATATGAACAGCCTAATATGACTAAAGAAGAAAGAAAAAATATTTGGAGAGAACTAGAGAAAAAATATTTACCACATAGAATATTTGAAGATAATGATTTTTTAGAAAAAGGAACTTGGTGGTTTAAGCAAGGACATATATTTAAAAATCCATTTTATTATATAGATTATACATTAGCTCAGATATGTGCATTACAGTTTTGGAAAAAAATGAGGGTGGACAGAATCAATGGATGGGAAAATTATCTAGACATATGTAGAGTTGGAGGAACAAAGTCGTTCTTAGAAATAGTAAAGATAGGTGATTTAAAATCTCCATTTGAAGATGGATGTGTAGAAAGTGTTATAGATGTTATTAAAAATTATTTAGATAGTATAGATGATAAAGCTTTATAATATATATACTGTAGAAATATGTAGCAATATTTACAGAAAAATATATTGAAATTTAAATAGAAAGTTTCTTTTCTTAACTTAGAAAGTATAAAAAAATTAAACATTCCGGTTGAAGGATATAGGAGATTACTTCTAAAAAGAAGTGACCGAAGGTACAAGTTTGATTAAATCCTAATTTAATCAAATGAAATTCTCAGGTAAAAATATTATATTCAGATGGAACTCTGAAGATTATATTAACAGAGAAAACAAATGGGATTTGTTTTCTCTGTTTTTTATTAAATAGACTTAAAAAGGAGAGGATTTTTATAATAATAATAACCAATAATACTATTGTCAAAAACAAAATAAAGCACAAAAATGTAAAATATATAAAGACACATATCTAGAAATTTTAAAAGAAAGTAGAAATCTAATTCACAAAGGTTACGAACTTTTATCACATCCGATGTATTCCAGTATAAAGCTAAATGAAACTCCATACAGAAGTATAATATTAAAAAAATCAAACAAGTTAGATACAAATTCAGTACTATTGATTGAAGAAGCAATATACATTTCTAATAAATTTCAAAATAATAAACAAACACCTAATTGGACAGATAATGTAATAGATGACTTTAGAGTCATAGACTTAGATATTTTAAGTAATACATTAGAAAGAATTCAATATATATTATAGAAATTAAAAATAATATTTGATTGTATCAAAATAATAAAATATTTATCTATAAAAATGTTAAAAAAATAACTATAAAGGAGGGATTTATAGGAGATATATATGATTTAATAATAATAGGATCAGGGCCTGCAGGGCTTTCGGCAGGACTTTATGGTGCAAGAGCAAAGTTAAAAACTCTTATACTTGAAAAAGGAAAAGCTGGAGGACAAATAGTAACAACTCATGATGTTGCTAACTATCCAGGTTCAGTAGAAAATGCTAGTGGACCTAAGTTAATAGCAAGAATGGTGGAACAATGCAAAAGTTTTGGGGCAGAAATGAAAAGCTAACTTGTGCCAAATCAATAGCAGAAAAAGCACAAAACAATCCTAATATAGAATTTGTACACAATACGACTGTGAAAGAATTATGCGGTGATGGAATATTAGAAAAAGTTGTATTTGAAAATATTCTAACAGGTGAATTAAGTGAATATGAAGCAGATGAAGAAGATGGAACAATGGGGGTATTTGTATTCATAGGACTCAAACCAGAAACAGAAATATTTAGAGATAAAATAGATACAGACCAAAATGACTATATAATAACAGATGAAGATATGAAGACTAATATAGAAGGGATATTTGCAGCAGGAGATTGCAGAGTTAAAGCTTTAAGACAGGTAGTAACAGCTACTAATGATGGAGCTATAGCTACAATAAGTGCTGAAAAATATATAGAAAGTAAAGAATGGAATTTAGAAAAATCAACTATTTAATTATAAAGGTGGAGTTTGAATGATAATTTTAGATAAAAATACCTTTGAAGAAGAAGTTTTAAAACATGAAGGTATAGTTGTTGTAGATTTTTGGAGTGAAGGGTGTGAACCGTGTAAAGCATTGCCTCCAGAAGTTGAAGAACTTACTAATAAATATAAGGAAAATTTTAAATTCTGTAAACTAGATACAACAAAAGCTAGAAGATTGGCTATAAAAGAAAAGGTATTAGGACTTCCAACAATAGCTATATACAAAGAGGGTCAAAAAATAGATGAAGTTACAAAAGATGATGCAACTAGGATTAATATAGAAGAAATGATAAAGAAATACCTTTAATATTTATATAAAATAGTTACTTACAACTAGTTTGATAAATATTAAAGGTTATATATTGAGTTAGTTGAGAAATATAAATTTTAGTTTTTTAAAACTTAAATAATTAGGGGGTGCAAGCATGCGTCTTGAGTTAGGTAAAATTTTTATAAGAGATATTCAGTTTGGGAAGTAACTAAAGTTAAAGATGCTACATTATACATCAATAAGGAAGAGATGCTTAAAGAAATTGGTGGGGACGAGCATATAAAGTCTATAGATCTAGAACTAGCTCATTCAGGTGAAAGTGTAAGAATAGTACCAGTAAAAGATGTTATAGAACCAAGAGTTAAAGTAGAAGGTAATGGAGGAATATTCCCAGGAATAATATCTAAGATTGAATTGTTGGAAGTGAAAAAACTCATGCAATTTATGGGTGTGCTGTTGTTACTACTGGTAAAATAGTAGGATTCTAAGAAGGTATTATCGATATGACAGGACCTGGGGCAAAATATTGCCCTTTCTCTAATCTTAACAATATAGTTGCTATAGCAGAACCAGTAGATGAATTAAAACAACATGACCATGAAAAAGCAATAAGAATGATAGGGTTTAAAGTTGCAGCATATTTAGGGGAAACTGCTAGAAATTTAACTCCTGATGAAGTTAAGGTTTATGAAACTAAGCCACTTTTAGAATCAATAAAAGAGTATCCACACCTTCCAAAAGTAGCATATGTTTATATGCTTCAAACTCAAGGATTGCTTCATGATACGTATGTATATGGTGTTGATGCGCTTAGAGAAATATAGGAATAAGTGAATAAAATAATGGAGTATCTAAAGAAGAAGCTAAAAAGATAATAGCAGAGTCCCTAAGAAAATTAGCATTAGATATGATAGAAGAATAGGAGGTAATATTATGGCTAAAAAGATAATAGGGCAAACTCTTCTAGAGATAGCTGATGCAATAGAAAGTGGAGAATTTGGTAAAAAATAAGAATAGGACTGACTACATTAGGAAGTGAACATGGAATAGATAATTTAGTAAATGGAGCTAATTTAGCTAAGTCTAGCTTATTTTATATAGTTTTAATAGGTAAAAAAGTAGATACTAACTTTGAAGTTGTAGAAGTAAGTTGTGAAAAAGAAATTCATAAAAAAATGGAAGAGTTATAACACCAGGCAAAGGAAAAGAAATGATACTTGCAACAACAGGAACTAGTGCAACTAATAGAATAGAGTCTATGGTTAGAAATGCAATATGTGGTATAGCTACTGCAAAAAGCATAGGTATAAGAAATCCAAAGGAGTTATACTTAATGTTGATGGTGCTAGACAAGTTGAAAAATGCTTATATTATCTAGGGCATCAGGAATTCTAGTAGTAAAAAACGCAATAAAGTATGCTTATGATATAGTAAAAGGAAGTATAAGTGAATTAATTAAAAATGAATTTGAAATACTAAAAAAGCTAAATTAAATGATATAATATCTAAATCTACAAAAAAAGAAATAAAAGCAAAACAAGAAGTTAAAATGCCTAAAAAAGAAATAGTTACAGAACAAATAAGTGGAATAGATATTATGGATTTAGATGATGCAATCATAGATTTATGGGAAAATGATATATATGCAGAAAGTGGTATGGGTTGTACAGGACCTATAGTTTTAATTAATATAATTTTATAGTTTATATTAATATTTAATGAAAAAGTAGGCAATATAGAATTAACATATAAAATAAAAACTACAAACACATTAACTAGATATGAAGAAGGTACTATAACTCAAGTTCTAAATCAAAATTGGAGAAAAGTGGTGACTTTTAAATAAATTGAACGAAGACCCTTATATAAAGAAGTTAATGGATAATTATTAAAAGATTACAATACTTTTGAAAGAAAAGGAGAAGTAAAAATATTTATACTATTAAAATTAGAATATAGCTTAGATGCTAGTGAAAGTGTTTAATTTAAATAAAACTATATTGAATAAAGTAAATATATATAATATAATTATATAAATAAATAGATACATAAAAAACTACCTGTATATTTTTGAAGATATGGTTCAAATGTTTCTACATAGCTACCGTAAATAGCTTGACTACAGGAGCTTAATATAAAGTATAGTTTTATTTAGTAATATAATCATTGTTAGTAATTTTAATATTTACATAATGACTATTTCTATATATTTAACTAGATTATTAACTCCTGTCTATAAATAGAGAGGAGTTTTTTATTAGATCAGAGTTAAACATAATGTTTGGAGGATAAATATGGAATTACTACAAGAGAAAATATTAAAAGATGGAAGAATAGAAGGAAATGATATATTAAAAGTTGATAACTTTTTAAATCATCAATTAGATATAGCTTTTTTAAATGAAATGGGAAAAGAGTTTAAAAATAGATTTAAAGATGAAAAAATAGATAAAATATTAACAATAGAAGCTTCAGGAATAGCAATAGCTTCAATAGCATCACAACATTTTGGAAATGTGCCTGTGGTTTTTGCTAAAAAAGTAGAATCTAAGAACTTAGATAAAGAAGTATATGAAACAAAAGTATATTCATTTACAAAAGGAAAAGAATATAGTGTAAAAGTATCTAAAAGATATTTAAATGAAGGTGAAAATATACTAGTTCTAGATGATTTTTTAGCAAATGGGAGAGCAGCAATTGGTCTTAAAGATTTAGTAGATCAAGCAGGAGCTAATTTAGTAGGAGTTGGTATAGCTATAGAAAAAGGATTCCAAGAAGGAAGAGAACTTTTATTAAGTAAAGGTATAAGACTTGAATCATTAGCAATACTTGATTCTATAGAAAATGGAGTTATAAAATTTAGATAATATAATATTTAAAATAAAATAGAAATTTAATTTAGATTATAATATAAAAGTATAGGATAAAGTATTTAATATGTTATTTGTCCTATACTTTTTTATTACTTACAATTAGAGAATATATAATATGTAGGATTTTTAGATTTATATAATAAAATATAAGAAGTTAAATAATTAATTAACGTGAAAAAATATGTATAATATGGTATATTATATAAATGATATTACTTATTAGAATATTTAATTATGACTAGTAAATAATATTAACTATAATATATAAACAAAAAATAATATAAATATATAAATAAGTTTTAGGAGGGCTAATATGAAATTTTTCGTAGATACAGCCAATGTAGAAGAAATAAGAGAAGCAAATGATTTAGGTGTAATATGTGGTGTTACAACAAACCCATCATTAATAGCTAAAGAAGGAAGAGACTTTATAGAAGTAGTAAAAGAAATAACAGAAATAGTAGACGGGCCTATAAGTGCAGAGGTTATAAGCTTAGATGCAAAAGGAATGGTAGAAGAAGCTGATAAACTATCTAAAATACATAAAAATATAGTAATAAAATTACCTATGACAGAAGAAGGACTAAAAGCTACTAAAATATTATCTCAAAAAGGGATAAAAACTAATGTAACTTTAATATTTAGTTCTGTTCAAGCTCTTTTAGCAGCTAGAGCAGGAGCTACATATGTAAGCCCATTCGTTGGAAGACTTGATGACATAGGTCAAAATGGACTTGAATTAATAGAAGAAGTAGTGGATATATTTGCACAAAATGATATAGATACACAAATAATAGTTGCAAGTGTTAGAAATCCAATACACGTATCACAAGCTGCAAGATTAGGAGCAGATATAGCAACAGTTCCACTTAAAGTTATAAAGCAAATGACTAAACATCCTTTAACAGATAAAGGAATAGAGAGCTTTATAAAAGACTGGGAAGGTGCTTCATTAAAATTATAATATATAAAGGGTATGCAAATTTGCATACCCTTTTTAATTATTTAAAAACATGTTTTAACAAAGGTTACACCGCTGTAACTTTAATTACGAATTTGTAATCTAAAGTAACAGCGGTGTAACTGTTATATATTATTTTACTATGGTAATATAAATACATAGAAAGAAATAAAACAAAAATTTACATAAATTTATATAAAGGAAAAGGATGTGATCTAAATGAAAAGAGCTATAACAGCATTATCAGTATTATGTGGAGGAATGTTATTTATGAGTCCAATAAACAACATAATATTTGCACAAAATTCTAATAAAAAACCTGCTACAGAAGTAGTTGAAAATATAAATAACAATGCTAAAGAAGAAGTAACAAAGCAAGAAAATAAAGATAATTTACAAAAGGAAGTAAAAAAAGTTGAAAAACAAGAAATAGTTACAAATAATAAATTAAACAATCAAAATGATTACATAGATAAAAAACAAAGTAAAATAGATAACAAAGAAAATGTAGTAACTAAAGAAGAAACTAAAACTACTGAAAATAATCAAGTAGTAGAAAAACCACAAGTATCTGAAGATAAAAAAGTTGAAGATAATAAAATTGAGGACAATAAAGTTCAAGAAGAAAACAAAGTAGTTTCAAATGATAAAGTACAATCAGATATAAAAGAAGAAAGTAAAGTTGAAGTTATAGAAGTATTAAACAAAGAACAAGCTAAAGAATTAATACAAATGTATAATCAAGGTGTAAACTATACTTACGAAGGTGATGAAAATAACTTTAATGCGTTAAAAGAAAAAGGTTTAAGTGGATATGTATTCTTCCCAGATTATGATACTGATTTAGGATTTTTTGTTGATAAGAATACATCAAATATATACTACTTCCATCCAAGTGGATACCTTAAATTAGCTATATAAGATAATTAATATAAAACTCCAAATTAAAACTTAAAGAAATAGCATCTTTTTTAATTAAAAAGATGCTATTTTTATGTATTGATTTAAATTTATTAATTTATATGATTAGATAACTTACTTATTAAAATATATTAAGAGGCTTAAGTTGATATATAATATAAAAGATAGGACAAAATAATAAATAACAATATGTTAGGAGAGCAAAATGAGTGTATATGAATATTTAAAGCAGAGGACATTATTTTTTATAGTGAATATAGTACTATTTTTAATCACAGCAAGTATAATGTTATTTGTTAAAGTTAATATAAGCATTATAACTATGGTGTTTTTAATATGGTTTACACCAATTAGTATATATATATTAATGGAGATGATAAAGCATAAAAAATATTATGATGAACTTGTAAGTATAAGTGAAAACTTAGATAAGAAATATTTAATATCTGAAGTAATAAGTGAGCCAGAATTTATAGAGGGTAAATTGGTATATAATATTTTAAAATCAAGCAATCGCAATATGCAAGAACATGTTAAGTATTTTAAAAATATGCAAAGTGAGTATCAAGAATACATAGAAACATGGGTACATGAAATAAAAACACCTATAGCGTCGTTAATGCTTATAATGGAAAATCATGAAGACAATATACCAAATAGTATGAAGTATGAAGTAAAAAAAATAGAAAATTATATAGATCAAGTTCTATATTACTCAAGAAGTAATGATGTTAGTAAAGACTATATAATAAAAAAATTTAATCTTGAAAGAATAATTAGGTGCGCAATAAGGAAAAATGCAAGTGATTTTATAAATAAAAGAATAGGGATAGATATAAAAGAAATTAATTTTAATGTATACAGTGATGAAAAATGGGTTGAATTTATATTAAATCAAATTATAAATAATGCTATAAAGTATTCAAAAGAAAGTGAAGGAAAAGTATCAATAAACGCAGTAAAAAATAAAAATAATATAATATTAAGTATAAAAGACAATGGAGTAGGGATAAATGAAAAGGATATAGAGAGAGTTTTTGAAAAAGGGTTTACAGGTGAAAATGGAAGAATATTTGGAAAGTCAACTGGTATAGGACTTTATCTATGCAAAAAACTTTGTGATAAGTTAGGTTTAGGGATAAATATAGTATCAAAACAGCAAGAAGGAACAGAAATAAGAATAATATTTCCTGTTGGAAAAGATGATATAAGAAAAAATTAAAATTTAAATTAGTAAGAGTTAGATTTATAAAATCTAACTCTTTAATTTTTATACAGATAATTAATATATAAAGAATTGATAAAAAATACCGTATTATTAAAAATAAAAAAATACAGGGAGGCATTATGGTTAATGGTATAAATTTATTTAGCAATATAGCTAATAGTAGTATTAATACTCAAAATAAGTGTGGGTGTTGCTGCGAAAAAAATAGTTCCTTTGATGAGTTAATGCTAAATTTAGTATTAACTTTGTTAGATGAAGAAAATTATAATTTAGTAAGTAATTTAAGTGATGCAGTAAGAAAAAAGCAACAAGAGAATAGCATAGTTAAAGAGAGAAATTTAGGTTTAGAAACCATTAATAGTTCTCAAAATTTAAAAAAAGTAAGCGTAACAGCAAGTGATAAAGATACTAAAAGTGAAATAGAAAGTGCAGTAAAAATTGCTTCGAGCAAATATGGTATAGATGAAAATTTAATAAAAGCTGTAATAAAAGTAGAATCTGATTTTAATCCAAACTGTGTATCATCGGCTGGAGCAAAAGGGCTTATGCAACTTATGCCTTGTAATATAAAGGATTTAGGTGTTAAAAATCCATTTGATATAAAAGAAAATATAGATGCTGGGACAAGACATTTAAAAGAATATATAGATAAATACCATGGAAATATCGAAATGGGTCTTATGGCATATAATGGAGGACCAACAAGAATGGTAAAAAGAGGAGTTAGATCTGTAAATGATATTTATAAGATGCCAAAAGAAACTCAAAATTATGTACCTAAAGTTATGAAATATTACAGAGCATAAAAAATTAAAACATATATGAAATATAAAAATTGAAGGTTCAAAGTTAGTTTTTAAACAGTCTTTTTATTTATAATTTATAAATATCTATCAAAAGTCTATATAAATTAAGTTATAGTTAATCGAATATAATTTAGGGATTTGATTAATAAATTAAATGTTAAATTAATTGGGAGATAAAAATGAAAACAAGCAGAAAGATATTGAAATTAGATAAAACTTTATTAAATAAATGTAGACGTAGGGAGAGAATTTCCTTAAATAAGCATGATCATTTAACTAAAGCTTATAATAGAAATTATTTTTTTAATTATATAGAAAAAAAGGTAAATGGAACTCTTATAAACATTAAGGTTATGTCAATTAAATTTTTAAATTCAAATATTGGCATAAAATATGGGGATGAAGCATTAAAATTAATAGCTAAAATTTTAATGAATATGAAAACAAGTAGTATAGTATGTCGACTATCTGGATCTACTTTTGGGGTATATATAGAACAAACAGATATAAATTACGTTAAAAATATAATTGAAGAGATGATTAATAAGATCTCCAATGTAAATATAGGAATTGAAACTGTAAAAATTTCTACAAATATATCATCTGTTATTTATAAAAATGGTGATTTTGATACAAAAGATGCGATTTCTAAATTATCAATATCTATGTCAAATTCTATAAAAAAGGGTGTAAATAAGTTTGAAATATATAATGAAAGGCATGATTTACGCATAAATATAGACACTATAGAGAGTGCTATCTTAAATGAAGAAATTACACTTTATTATCAACCAAAAATAGATATAAAAACAAAGAAAATAAATGGAGTCGAAGCATTAATAAGATGGTTTAGCAAAGAACACGGATATATTGAACCAAATAAAATCATACAATTTGCAGAAAGTTCAGGATATATAAATACCTTATGGAAATGGGTTATGAGAAAAGCTTGTGAAGATATAAATTATGTAAATACAAATTTGGGTAAAGAAATACATCTTTCTGTGAATACTTCTCCTTATCAATTAGAACATAAAGATTTCATAAAAGATATTAAAGAAGCACTAGAAGAAACTAATTTTAGAAGAGATTTATTAACAATCGAAATCACAGAAAGCGATGATATAGAGAATATAGATAATATACAAAAAATTCTAGGTGAAATGAAAGACATGGACATAAAAGTTTCCATAGATGATTTTGGAAAAGGATATAATTCTATTGATTATATAAAAAATTATAATGTTGATGAAATAAAAATAGATAAGTCTTTGGTTAAGTATTTAAGTGATAATCCTTTATTCATAAAAAATTTGATAGATATGATACATACAACCAATACTTTAGTAGTAGCAGAAGGAGTAGAAGAATATTTTGAATATAAACTACTCAAAGATATGGAGTGTGATTTTATTCAAGGGTACTATTTCCATAAACCAATGGAGCATGAAAGTTTGGTAAAAATATTGAATCAAGAGGATATATAATATATATTGTTATATAAAACTTAAGAAAAAATAAGGATATCCGTATTATTACAAAAGCAAGATAATATAAATTACAAAAATTGAGGTTTCAAAATGAAGGTAAGGAATATTGGATTAAATAAAAGTATTAATATAGAAAGTAAGGGTAAAAAAGAAAAGCTAGATTTTGAAGAAAATTTTAATCAAAGAAATAGACTGAAAAACAAAGAAGAACTCGAAGTATATATGAAAGAGATTAAAAATATAGGAGAAAAATTGGTAGTTACTAAAAATTATAGTGATATTATAGATTATAAAAAAGCTATAAAGAATTATTTGAAATCAGCCGTAGACTATGTATATAGTTTAAATAAAGATAATAGCTTTTGGGATAGAAATTATTTTACTACGGTAAGGACTATAAATGAAAAGCTAGAGGCTATAACTAGAGAACTTATTTATGAGCAAAAAGAAAATATTAGTATAGCTTCAAAAATAGATGAAATAAATGGACTTTTAGTAGATATATACATGTAAGGAGGATAACCATGAAAAATGAAGTAGATAATGTAGACGTATATGAAATAGAGTTTGAGCAGCTAAAAGAAGGTGAGAAAACTCCATTAAATAGTGCTACGGATATATTTGGAGCACTATTAGATATAACTGTATCTATGGGAAGTGCTAGTGAAAAAATAGGGAGAATTATAAACTATAAAGTTGGAGATATAATAGAACTAGATAAACAAGTAGAAGAGAATTTGGATATAAATGTAAATGGTAAAATGATAGCTAGTGGAGAAAGTATAATAATGGACAATAGACTAGCTGTTAGACTAGCTAAAATAAAAAGTGCAGATGAAGATTAATACTAATTAATCTAAATACTAAGGAGGAATATTGTGAATATAAATTTGGTTAAATTTAGAAATTTAGAAAGAGTATATAATAATAATAAAGTAGATGTTAATTATGTAAAGAATACGAAAAAAGGTGACACAGTTGAAATATCACAAATGGGAAAGTATTTAAATAAAGTAAATTCATCTAAGGAAGAAGTTAACATAGATAGAGTAAATGAAATAAAAAGTAAGATAGAATCTGGCCAATATAGAATAGATTCTAATGAATTAGCTAAGAAGATAATAGAAAAAATGAGGGGGGAGCATAATTGATTCCAGAGGTGAAAATAGTAATCTTTGAAGAAAAAAGTGTCTTAAAAAATATGCTAGATCTTTTAGATAATCAATATGAATTTATAATTAATAAAGATCTTATTAAGATAGATAAAATAGCTAAGGAATTAGATGAAGCTGCTAAAAAGTTAGCTAGATTAGAAATAAAGAGAAGAAATTTAATGGAGTCTAAGCCTAGTGTAAAGCAGTATATAGAAGATTGCAATGATGAAAATATAAAACAAGCTTATAAAGAAATAAAAGAAATATTAAATATGATAGAATTACAAAAAAAAGCAAATGAAACTCTTATAAAGCAGAGATTATTTTTCACAAAGAAGATGATAAACTGCATAAAGCCAGGAAAAAGTATTGGAACATATAATGCTTATGGTCAAGTAGGGAAGTAATTGTTTGGAGGAAAATTATGTCAGGATTACTAGGAAGTTTACAGACAGCAAAGTCAGGTATGAGTGTAAGTCAAACTTCTATACAGACTACGTCTCATAATATAAATAACATGAATACACCAGGGTACTCTAGACAAAGAGTACAACAAAGTGCAAGAAGTGCTTATAGTTACCCTGGATATAACAGTAGTATGGGTGCAGGTCAACTAGGTACAGGAGTTGAAGCAACAGATATTATAAGAATTAGAAATACATTCTTTGATTTTCAATTTAGAAATGAGTCTCACAATTATGGAAAAATAAGTACAAAAAGTGAGTATTATACTAATATGGAGACTATATTTAATGAACCATCAGACACTTCTATTTCATCATCATTAAGCAACTTTTTTAGCAGTTGGAATGAAATTTCAAAAAATCCTAATGATAGTGGATCAAAGAACACCGTAGTTCAAAATGCAAAATATTTAGCGACTAATATAAGTAATCTTAAAAATAAATTGGAAAAACTATCAAGTCAGGCAAATGATAAAATAAATAAAAATTTAAATGAAATAAACGATATGGTTGACCAATTAAGAGGATTAAATAAAAATATAAGAATAGTCGAAGGTAGTGGAAAAACACCAAATGACTTACTAGATGAAAAAGATAAAGTGTTAGATAAATTAAGTTATAAATTTAATATAGAAGATAATAATGTTAAGAATTTAATTGAAAAAAAAATAAATGATGGAACAAGTATTACATTAGAGGATATAAAAGCAATAGGAGATGTCTCAGGTGAAATACAAGGTTCTATTGATATGGTAGATAAAATTAATGAATATACGTCTAGTATAGATGATCTATCAGAAGGCATTGCCAATGGTATAAATGATGTTTTAGGAATTAATTTTTTTGAATTTGACAAAAAAGGCAGCCCATCACTTAAAGTTAATGATGATTATCTAACAGACTCAAATAAATTATCAGTTTCATCGAAAGTTGCAGGTGAAATATTTAGATTTAAAGATAAAAAAATGAAAATTGGTAATGAACCAGAAATTACCATAGATAAATTTTATAATAATATAGTTCAAAAGCTAGGTAATGAGGCGCAGGAAGTTATAAGAAATGAAAAGAATCAAAATAAAATAATAAATGAAATAGAAAATTCTAGAGCTAATGTATCTGGAGTATTATTAGATGAAGAAATGGTAAATCTTGTCCAATTTCAGCATGCATATAATGCCAGTGCAAAAGTTATATCTACTATAGATTCTTTACTAGACGTAGTAATAAATGGGTTAAAAAGATAGGAGGATAGTATGAGAATAGCCAATTCTTCAATGATAAGAAATAATATGTATGATAATCAAGAAAATCTTCAAAGAACGGACAAGCTTAATAGACAAATCAGTACAGGGAAGGTCATAAACAAAGTATCAGATGATCCATACAAAGCTATAAAAATAATGAACTTAAAAAATGAAATAAAATATACTGAAAAATATAGTTACAATATTGACGAAGCAGTAGGATGGATGAATAATACAGATTCATCTTTAGAAGAAGTAGGAACTGTATTAGGAGATATAAAAGATGAAATAATAAAGTTAGGTAATGGAACTTATTCGGCAGAAGAGATGAAATCTATAAGGGCTGAAATGAATGAAAAAATAAAAGAACTAGGTGAAACATTAAATTCAAGTCATGGTGGTAATCATATGTTTGGAGGAAGTGACGTAGAAGATTTGCCTATAATTATCGAGGAAAAAGACGGAGTAGCTAAACTTACCCTAAATTCTAAATCAAATTCACAAGACTTAAAAGCAATTATATCTGAAGGAATAGATATAGATTACAATGTATCAGCAAAAGAATTATTAAACAAAGATGGTAAAAATTTATTAGAATCTATAAATAAATTATCTACTGCTATGAATGATATAGTTAATGGTAAAGATGTAGAAACTAATAAAGCTCAAGTGTTAGGGACTATAAAAGATGATATTGATACATTGTTTAATCATTCAGTAGATATAAGAACATCATTTGGTGTAAAAGTTAATACTGCAGAAAAAATAAAAGAGCTAAATGATGAAAATATTATGAACATGAAGGATGTATTATCATTAACTCAAGATACAGATAAAGTTAGTGCATATATAGAATTAAAATCAGCTGAATTAATATACCAAATGTCAGTTCAAGTTGGAAGTAGATTGATTCAACCGAGTATAATGGATTATTTAAAATAGCTAGGAGGATCATATGGACATTTTATTTGAAAAAGGTATACCTGGATTTGAAAATTATAATACTTTTCTAGTTGAAGAAATTAAGGAAAATAAAAATTTTATTAGCATGATATCTAAGGATGACTTAAATGTAGGATTTGTTTGTGTATCTCCATTTGAGATAAAAAAAGATTATGAAATAGAATTAAATGAGGATACAATAAATGAATTAAATATAAAAGATTATAAAGATGTACTAGTATTAAGCCTAATAACATTAGGTAATAGTATAGATACAAGTACAGTTAATTTAAGAGCTCCTATTATTATTAACATAAATAATAATAGAGGAAAGCAATTGATACTAGAGGATACTAAATATAATATAAAAGAACCTTTAACAGGAAGTGAAAATAATGCTAGTAATTAGTAGAAAAAAAGATCAATCTATATTAATCGGAGATGATATAGAAGTTAAAATTATAAAAATTGAGGATGGAAGCGTAAAGATAGCCATAGAGGCACCAAAAGATAAGGTTATACTAAGAAGAGAAGTTTACGAAAGTATAAAAGAAGAGAATTCTAAGGCTATAATTAATACTAAAGATATTACAAAGTTATTTAAGTAAGAGAGGGAAAATAATGTATACAACAAATCCATATAATACATATAAGCAAAATTCAGTAAATATGGCTTCTAAAGAACAACTATTGTTGATGTTGTTAGATGGAGCAGTTAAATATACAAAAATAGCAAGAATGGCAATATTAGAAAAAAATATTTCTAGAGCTCACAATGAATTGGTTAGAGTTCAAGATATATTTTTAGAACTTATGATAACTATGGATAAAAGTGCTGGGAAATATATGGAAGATTTATATAATATATATGATTTTATAAAGGGCGAGCTTGCTAAAGCCAATATGAAAAAGGATATTAAGATAATAGATGAAGTGCTTCCTGTAATAGAAGATGTTAGAGATATGTGGTATGAGGTAGACAAAAAAATAAAGACAGGTAAGTAGGTGAATTTTATATGACAAGAGTAAATACAATAAGAATACCAGGTCTTGCAACGGGAATGGACACCGACACAGTTGTAAAGCAAATGCTTGTTGGTGAACAAAATAAAATTGATAAAGTCAAGCAAAAAGAGCAAATAGTAAAGTGGCAGCAGGAAATTTATAGAGACGTAATGAAAGATTTGAAAAATATAAATGATAAATATTTTTCAGTAACGTCTAAAGATTCAATAGTGAGTAGTAAAGCTTGGAATACATTATCAGTTCAAAGTTCTAATAGTAGTGTAATGTCAGCTACATCAAGAGCGGGAGCAGATAATATACATTATAATTTTGAAGTTAATAAAATAGCAGAACCAGCTAAAGTTGTATCTTCAAAAGACAATTTAGACAAGTTAAGTAATTTAGCGGATTTAGGAGCTAAAATAGGAGAATCATTCAAAATCTCTGTTGGAAAAGATGACAAAGGGAATACTTTATACTCAAATCCTATAAAAATAGAATCAAGTGATACTATAGAGAGTTTAGTTGATAAAATTAACAGTAACGGAAATGGAAAAATAAAGGCATCATATAGCAAGATGACTGGAAGTTTTAGTATTGAATCTTTTGACACAGGATCAAACAGTAATATTGAAATCATTTCTGAAGATGGAAGCAAATCTAATTCTCTAGCATTTTTAGGACTAAAAACAAAAAAATACAAGACAAATGCAGATGGAAGTTTTATATTAAATTCAAAGAATGAACCAGGTTTTGATATGGTTGATTTTTCAGGTATAGCAAGTGGAAGTAATTCTTATATCAAAGTCTCAGGAGATGACGGATTTAGTAAAGTAATAAATGAGCAAAAAAATAATTTCTCAATAGATGGAATAGATTATAGTATTTATAATAAAGGAACTTCTAAGATCACCTCAAAAAAGGATACAACAAAAGCACTAGATAACATGAAAGGTTTTGTACAAGATTATAATAAAATAATGGATAAAATGTATAGTCTTATAACTGAAAAATCTAAGAAAGATTATCAACCGCTTACAGAAGAACAGAAAAAGGATATGAGTGAAGAAGAAGTAAAGAAATGGGAAGCTAATGCTAAAAAAGGTATACTTCGAAATGATTCTGAGATGAGAAGATTTATAAATGATATGCAAAATGCTGTATTTGGTGATAATGTAAAAGTTTTAAGTGAAATGGGTGTAACTAGTCCACAAGACTATAATAAAAAAGGTCAGATATCATTAAATGAGGATAAATTTACTAAATCTTTAGAATATAATTCGGATAAAGTCTATAAATTATTTGCAAAAGATAAATCTAGTATAATGGGAAAAATGAATGATATTCTTAACAAGAATATAGGAGGATCATCATCTATATTTGCTAGAAAAGCTGGACTAGAGAGAACATCTTCTGTTGTGAAGAATTTTTACTCAGAACAAATAAAACGACAAGAGGATATGATAAAAAATCTTCAAAGAAAAATGGATACTAAGGAAAATGCTTTGTATAAAAAATTTGCAGACCTAGAAGCTAGTATGAATAAGCTAAATTCACAGATGAGTTATTTTATGCAGGCTTAAGGCTAGGTGGTTAAAAATGAAGGAAAGTATCAAATTATATAAAAGTTTATCATTAGATATAGTAAATAAATTAAAAAGTAGTAGTTTAATTAATATAGGTGATTTATTTGATAAAAGACAAGAAATATTAAGTAATGTACTTGACTTTGAAGCATTTAAAAGCCAGATGATCGATGAAGGAATATTAGAAATTGATAGAGAGATACATATATTACTTAGTGATAGTATAGAAAAAACTAAAGATGAGATAAAAAATCACAAACTATCAAATAGAGTAAATACCTCATATCTAAGTACGAAAAAAGAAAATTTAAATATTTTTAACAAAAAAGTATAAAGTTAATATAAATTATAACGATATATATATATGTAAGGTACTTGGCCAAGTACAAAATACACAATACAAAAGGCAAAAGACAAGGATGTCGTAAAGTCCTAAGGAGAGGAAAAAACAATGAGAATAAACACTAATATGAACGCTATGATAGCGACTAATCAAATGGCAAAAAATACTGCATTATCAGGAAAGTCTATGGAGAAATTATCAACAGGACTAAGAATAAATAAAGCAGGAGATGACGCTGCAGGTCTTGCTGTTTCAGAAAAAATGAGATCGCAAATAAGAGGGATGCAACAAGCAGATAGAAACGTACAAGATGGTATATCAATGGTACAAACAGCAGAAGGTGCATTAGAAGAAGCAGGAAATATAGCTCAAAGAATGAGAGAACTTGGAGTTCAAGCAGGAAATGACACATTATCTGCAACTGATAGAGACAAGGTAAAAGAAGAATTAACTCAATTACAACAAGAAATGAATCAAATAGGTAAAGAAACTAAGTTCAATGGTAAAAACTTATTAAGTGGAGCAGGAGCATTTACAATACAAGCTGGAGCTAATAATGAAACTAGAACTATAAATACTATAGATTTAGTAGGACAAGCTAAAACTTTAGCTAGTATGGACGTTTCTAGTAGTTCAAAAGCACAAGCTTACGTAAGTAAAGTAGATGCAGCATTAGAACAAATAAATACAGGAAGAGCTAAATTAGGAGCAACTCAAAATAGATTAGAGTATACTTCTGCTAACTTAACAACTTCTACAGAAAACTTAAGTGCAGCAGAATCAAGAATAAGAGACGTTGATGTTGCTAAAGAAATGGTTAACTTATCTAAGTTAAACATATTAAATCAAGCAGCACAAGCTATGGTTGGACAAGCTAATCAACAACCTCAAAGTGTAACTCAGTTATTAAGATAGTTTTAAAATAAGTAAATAAATTATAAATATATTAAAAAATATAAAGTATATCTATATTATGCCGATATATATAATATAGATATACTTTTATAAATAAAAGACAAGGATGTCGTAAAGTTCTAAGGAGAGAAAAAACAATGAGAATAAATACTAATATGAATGCTATGATAGCGACTAACCAAATGGCAAAAAATACTGCATTATCAGGAAAGTCTATGGAAAAATTATCAACAGGGCTAAGAATAAATAAAGCAGGAGATGACGCTGCAGGACTTGCTGTTTCAGAAAAAATGAGATCTCAAATAAGAGGAATGCAACAAGCAGATAGAAACGTACAAGATGGTATATCAATGGTACAAACAGCAGAAGGTGCATTAGAAGAAGCAGGAAATATAGCTCAAAGAATGAGAGAACTAGGAGTTCAAGCAGGAAATGATACATTAACTACAACTGATAGAGATAAGATAAAAGAAGAATTAACTCAATTACAACAAGAAATGAGCCAAATAGGTAAAGAAACTAAATTCAATGGTAAAAACTTATTAAGTGGAGCAGGTACATTTACAATACAATCAGGAGCTAATAATGAAACTAGAACTATAAATACAATAGATTTAGTTAAGACTGCAGGAAGTTTAACTATAGATGTATCTGATAATACAAAGGCTCAAGCTTTCGTAAGTACGGTAGATGCAGCATTAGAAAACATAAACACAGGAAGAGCTAAATTAGGAGCAACTCAAAATAGATTAGAGTATACTTCTGCTAACTTAACAACTTCTACAGAAAACTTAAGTGCAGCAGAATCAAGAATAAGAGATGTTGATGTTGCTAAAGAAATGGTTAATTTATCTAAGTTAAACATATTAAATCAAGCAGCACAAGCTATGGTTGGACAAGCTAACCAACAACCTCAAAGTGTAACTCAGTTATTAAGATAGCTTTATTAAGTTAAAAAATAAAGAGTAAAGCATGTGCTTTACTCTTTATTTTTAAATTTAATCACTTAAAAGGAGTATTAAATATATGCTACTAAGTATTGTAATGATGGTAAAAAATGAAGAGAGAAATTTAGATAAAACATTGAACGCACTACGTCCTTTAATGGAAGAAATAAATTCTGAATTAGTAATACTAGATACTGGATCAACTGACTCGACTGTTGATATTGCAAGAAAATATACTGATAAAGTATTTTTTGCAAAGTGGAATGATAACTTTTCAGATATGAGAAATATATCAATAAGTTATGCAAAGGGAGACTGGATACTTATATTAGATGCAGATGAAGAGTTAATTAATTATGAGAAATTAAAAGAATTCTTTGATAAAAGCTTATTCAATAAATATAATAGTGCAAGTATAAATCTAAAAAATATACTTTCGCTAGATAAAAAAAGTTATAGTATGACTCCTTTAATTAGAATGTTTAAAAACTCAAAAGATTTTAGATATGAAGGAGCAATACACGAACAACCAAAATTTAAACATCCTATATATAACAATGTAGCTTTATTTGATCACTATGGATATTTATTTGAAAATGAAGAAATCAAACAATTAAAAGATAATAGAAATAAAAATATTTTATTAAAAGAAATAAAGAAAGAACCGAATAACCCATATATTAACTATCAATTAGGAAAAACTTATTCTATATCTAAAAACTATGAAGATGCAATATATTATATGGAAAAAGGGTATGATTTGTATACAAAAATTAAATATATACCAATATTTGTAACATTAGATTTAGCTATGCTTTATTTAGAAATGAATGAGTTTGACAAATGTGAAAGTTTATGCACTAAGTATATAAAAAATGATAATAAAAATATAGATATATATTATTACCTAGCGACAAGTCAAAAATATTTAAGAAAATATAAGCGAAGCTTAGAAAATTATAAAAGGTATTTATATCTTATAGAAAATTATGATATATCTACACAAGCTAATGCTGTTGAGTGTAATGCAGATACATTAATACACCAAGATAAAGCTAAAGTTAACATTATTGATATTTATTACAAATTAGAGATGTATCAAGAGATAATAAATAATATAGATGATATAAATATTAATATTTTAGAACAAGCTTACTTAGTTATATTTATGAGTTTATATAAATTAAATCAAGAAGAAAAAATCATTGAAATATATAAAAATCTTTCATCTTGTATAGTACAGCAAAATAAATTTAAAGTTGCGTTAGAAAGTATACTAAAAAGAATAAAAGAAGAAGATTTGCCTAAAATGTATAAAATGCTTTCTAAAATAGATGGAAATTACGGTACTTTAAATAAAATAAGATTAGGTGAAAAATTAACGATTGAACAATATAATGAGATACTAACAAAAGAGCAAGAAATATATTATGCAGATATAATATATTATGCTATGAAAGAAAATCTACAATTAGAAGATATATTAAAAAATATAAGTAACTTAAAAATGCAAGGTTATATAGATTATTTAGTTTCAAATAAAAGAGATTTTATATTTGATTTATATGATTACTTAGACAATACTTTAAATACTTTAGACATAAAGAAACTTCAAATTTATAGTTGTGTATCTAAATCATTGTTAACATATGGTGGTTTAGTTGGTAAAAAGTATGAAAATTTATTTTTAATGTATATAACTTATACTTATGATTATTTGAAGCAATTATATAATACAGACTTAGAAGATGATGATTTACTAAATTTATTGAAAAATGAAGATGAAATATTCATTATAAGTATAAATAGAGCTCAAAAACTTAGTAAAACTGATAAATTAGAGTATGTAAAAAAAATGAAAGACTTATTAATAAAAAATCAAAAATACAAAAAGGGAATAGAAATATTAATAGAGAAATTTAAAAATGAATTTGATATAAATGAAGAGCTAAATGGTCTTAAAAAACAATATAAATCGATAATTCAAAATGACATAGAGGTAGGAAATATTATTGGAGCTAAAGAAAATATATATGAATATGAAAGTATATTTGAAGAAGAAGAGGCAGAGATACTAAATTTAAAAGCAATTATAAAAATGTTAGAAGGAAAGTTCGAAGAATCTGATAAAATGTTTAAAAATTCATATTTATTAGATAGATACAATTATAATGTGGTTTTTAATATAGGGTGCATAAAAGAAATATTAGGACAATATGAAGATGCCACTAAATATTTTGAATTAATAGTAAAAAACTGTGAAGACGAAAACATAGTTCTAGAATCAAAAGAAAAAATTATGATTATAAATTAAAATATACAAAAATTATGTCATAAGAGGAGGCTCAAATTTGAGTAAATATAAATTTGTATTTGACCTAGATTCAACATTAACAAAACAGGAAATACTTCCTGAAATGGCAAAGTATATTGGATGTCATGAAAGTATTAGCAAAATAACAGAAGATACTATGTTAGGTAAGTTGTCTTTTGAAGAAAGTTTTCTAAAACGAATTGAAATATTAAAAGAGATACCTATAAAAAAAGTACGTAATATAGTTAAAAATATAACATTAAATGAAGAATTAATTAAATTTATTTTAGAGAATATAGATAGATGTATTATAATAACTGGTAATCTAGATATCTGGATTTGTGAACTCATGGATATGTTAGGTTTAAATGATATATATTATTCATCAAAGGCTTTAACGGATGGTCAATATATTAAATCAGTTGTAAATGTTATAAAAAAGGAAGATATAATAAAAGAAATAGATGGACCAGTAGTAGCTATTGGAGATGGAAGTAATGACTCAAAAATGATAGAGTATGCTGATATAGGAATTGGATTTGGTGCTGTTAGACCAATAGCTCCGAGTGTATTAAATGTTTGTGACTATGCGTTTTATGAGGAGGAGAAATTATGTCAGTTTCTAAAACGATTATTATAAGTTGCGCAGGAATGGGAACTAGATTAGGTCTAAATACTAATAAATCATTAATTGATATTGATGGAAAACCATTAATAATAAGACAATTAGAATGTTTAGACAAGTTTGATGATATAAGAATTGTTGTAGGATATCAAGCCCAAGAAGTTATTGACGTAGTTTGTTCATATAGAAAAGATATTACTTTTGTGTTTAATCATGATTATACTAATACAAAAACTGCTGCTAGTTTATCACTAGGGAAAAAACATTCTAATGAGATGATTATATCATTAGATGGAGATGTATTATTTAAACCTGAAGACCTCGAAAGATTTATATTAGAAGATGATGAAGAAGCAATAGGTGTTTGTTCTCCATATACTAATGAACCAGTATATATAGATACTGAATTTATAGATGGAACTGAACATGCAGTTAGTTTTTCAAGACAACATGGAAAGTATGAATGGACTGGGTTGTTTAAAATATATGCACATAAACTTAATAGCGGAAATGACCATGTATATAAAATGATAACACCTAATTTACCTTTAAAAGTAGTTCATGTAAATTTAAAGGAAATAGATAATATGAATGAATATAAAAAAGCTTTAGATTGGTATAAAAATGGATACAAATAAAATCGGTTAAATATGAATTTATAATCAAACCTTAACTAGGAGAAATGGGATGACGAAAAAAAATACAAGGGTATATAAAGAAAACATAAATATAAATAAAAAAGTGTAAAACTATTTTGGGATAAAAGAGCAGAAAAGTACACAGAAGATAATCCTTATAAAACTGTAAAATGTAACGATAATGATTCTGAATATGCAAAATTATTAGATGAGTATGAAAAAGAGGTTATAATACCTAAATTAAAAATAGATAAAAATTCTAAAGTTTTAGATATAGGTTGTGGAGTAGGAAGATTAGCAGAAATGATAGTATTAAATAGTAAATACTATTTAGGTACTGATTTTGCAGAAGATTTACTTAATATAGCGAGAAAAAGAATAGGTTGTAATAATAGTTATGATTTTCAAATATGTGATTTTATAAATATATATGATAATGAGGTTGTAAAAAGTAATGCCCCGTTTAATAAAGTAATTTTAGCAGGTCTTATAATGTATATAAATGATGAAGAATTTAACATATGCTTTGAAAATTTACTTAAAGTCTTAGATAAAGAGGCTATGATATATATAGCATCACCAATTGCTACAAAAGAAAGATTAACCCTAGGTGATTTTTACTCTAATGAATTAAATAGTGAATATAATGTTATATATAGAACAATTGATGAATACATAGATGTTTTTAAAGTTCTTATAAATAATGGATTTAAGATTATAGAAAATGAAATGTTTCTAACTGATAAAAAACAATACAAAGAAACTGAGAGACACTATTTTATTTTAAATAGAGGTTAAACAATAAACTTATAACTAAAGTTACAATTTAAATCTTGGATTTATAGAAAGTAGTGTGATTAAAAATGAATGAAAAACAAAGAATAATAGAAATTTTAAAAACCTCAATAGAAGGGATTTCTTATATAATTAAAAATTTAAATACAGACTATGAGTTTATGTCTGAAATTTGTATACAAGCTATTAATACAGTTAAAAATAGCTTTGAAAATGCTAAAAAATGTGACGGTAGACTTTATAATCTATCAAATAGTATATTAGAAAAATTAAAAGATTTAAATAAAACAAAAGATACAGATACACTTTATGATTGCCAAGAAATTATTAATATGATAAATGATATGATAGATATTATAAATAAAAATATTAAGGAAAAATATAATATTGTTTTTATGCCATACAATGCATCTATGTGGAATAGCCTTGAAAGTATTTGGAAAGAAGCTAAAGAAGATGAAAATTGTAATTGTTATGTAGTACCAATTCCATATTATAAGTTAATTTATAATAGAAATGGGAATATGGACGCTATATTTACATATGAAGGTGATATGTTGCCTAAATATGTACCTATTACTGATTATAAAACATTTGATTTAGAAAAAATTAGTCCAGATGTTATATATATACACAATCAATATGATGAATATAATAATGCTACTAGAGTAGATAGCAACTATTTTTCTTATAATTTAAAAAAATATACAGATATGCTAGTATATGTTACTTATGGAATATTAGGTACTTATCCAATTTCATTTTATAAAGATTTTTACTCATTTATAGGAACAAGAGAATTTGATAAAGTTGTTGTACAATCTCATGCATTTGCAGACATTGCAGAATATAGTGGGGTAGCTAGAGAGAAATTATTGCCTCTTGGGTCACCTAAATTTGATGCTTTAGTTAGTAGTCTAAAATCAAATACTACAAATGACTATTATAAAAATAAATTTAAAGGTAAAAAGGTATTTTTATGGACTACAAACTTAATGAAAGTTATAAATGGAAGAGATAAAGTATTAGATGAAGTTGAAGAAGTCTTTAATAAAATTAGAAATGATTTAAACTATGGATTAATATATAGACCTCACCCACTGGAGCTGTCATATGTTAAATCAAGAGCCCCAGAATGCTATAAAAGATATAAAGAGTTATTAAGCTCAGCAAAAAATACAGAAAATATAATTATTGATAATTCACCTAGTTATTACGAAGCTTTTCAAATATCTGATGCACTAATAACAGATAGGTCTTCTGTATTAATTGAATATATGGCTACAGGAAAACCTGTTTTAATATATGACATAGAATTAAACAGAGAATACTATCATGAAAAAGTATTTGATATATTTTCTAATTATATAGTTGGTGAAGATGAAATGACTGTAGATAAATTTATAGATTTAGTAGTCAATAAAAAAGATTACAAAAAAGATAATAGAATTAATGCACTAAATACTGTTCTTTCAAATATTGATGGTAGTTGTGGAGAACAAGTTCACAAACATATAAAGCAGTGTATTGAAAATAATTATTTTTAAAATTTCACAATGATATTAAATACAAAAAGTCATGAATAACTTATTATATTAAGTAACTATTTTTACAAGACTTTTTGTATTTTATTATTAAAAATATTAAGTATTAATTAAAACAGGTATATAATTTTAACTATAAGAGTATTTATAATAATTAATAGTTTTATACATATCCCGATAAGTTCATAAAATAAATCTAAATTAAAAGTAGTTAAATTACTACTAAAGTCTTTAATCATTTTTCAAAATCATGAATTTTTATAATATTATATGAACACAATATTAAATTTTCTTTAAAGAAAGAATAAATTTTAATATTGCAAATGTTATAAAATTTATCTAAGTAAAAACTAACTTTACTATACATTTTGTTAGTATAATAAGCTTTGATTTATTAATAAGGTAGATAAGTATCATAAGAAATTTTATTAATATAATTGAGTGTTAAATCAATATTTATATCAAAAATATCTTTAGGAACTAATATAGATATAAATGTATTTAATTTTCTGGTTTTAATATTTTGAATTTATAAATAAAATTACAGTCATAATTGAAAAAAATAGGAATATTATCTAAATTTATAATATTTATGAATTAATCTGAATAAGGATGTTTAAGTTAAAAATTTTTAGTGATGTAGAATTTATTGTCTAATACATAATTTGTATTATTTTAATAAAAAATATAAAGTTCTAATTATATCAGCCGTATAATATAAAATACAATATAAAATATAATATAAAATAAAATTACACTTTGTGATTTAACAAATAAGTTTAAATGTATTTTTAATATTAGTTTGAAAAAAAATAGTAAGAAAATACAAATAAAAACTTGATTAAATGGTAATTATACTATAATATTTAGTGTATGGAAAAAAATGTCGAAAAGTGTAAAAAAAGAACGAAAAACAACGAAAAACAAAATAGGCAAGCTAGAGAAATCTAGTGACGCAAAACTATAGGAGCTAAAGTAGAAACTATGCTAGCCAGTTGCAAAAAACTGTGTGTTTTTGTTTTCGATATATAAGGTTTATAATTTTGGAGAATTATGAATAATATATAAATTATTTTGATTGTTTGTGTCCAAATTATGCATCTCTATTTATCGACGCTGATATTATATAACTCTCTTTAGAGTTATTTTTTTTTGAAGAAATAATATTTTAATAAATCTAATAATTCAATTATATTATCAAAGTTCATTATGTATCTTACATTTTTTATTATAGGAAAAATTATGTAATAGTATAAATTATATAGAAAAAAATAAGTAAAAGTTTACAATTAAAATGATAAGAAAATTAAATATAAGAAAACGAATAATAAATATATTGATTTAATTTTATATCTAAAATAATCAAATTCTAGCAATGATAGTATGCTATGTAGTATACAAAATTACTCTTTATAGAGTGGTTTTTTGATTTATAAAATTAATGGAGGAGAGTAATATGGAAATCTATAATTTAATGAAAATGGGATTAGATGCTACACATTTAAGGAGTAATGCCATTGCAGAAAATATTGCTAACATAAATACTCCAGGGTATAAAAGAAAGTATGTTAGTTTCGAAGATACTTTAAAGAATAAACTAGAAATTCCTAGTATAAAGTTAAAGGTTGATAAGGAATCTGTGGTCAGAGAAGATGGTAATAACGTTGATATTGAACATGAGAAGGTTAATCAAGCAGCTACGACATTAGAATATAATGCGTTAGTAAGTCTTACAAATATAAAAATCGCTATGACAAAAAGTATAATATCTGGGAGGTAAATAAATGAGTGTTTTTAGTGGTATGAGAATTAGTGCAAGTGGTCTGACAGCAGAACGTATGAGAATGGATATAATATCTTCGAATGTTGCTAATATGCAGACTACAAGAACTAAAAATGGAGGAGCATATAGGAGAAAAGTAGCTAGCTTTGAAGAAAATTATGATGAAAAATTAGGGATGTTAGGTGTTAAAACAAAAAAGATTGAAGAAGATAAATCTCCTCTCAGAAAAATATATGAACCAAATCATCCTGATGCAGACAAAGATGGATATGTAGAATATCCAAATGTAGATTTATTAGCTGAAATGTCAGATCTTATAAGTGCATCGAGAGCTTACGAATCTAATGTAGATACTTTAAATGCTCAAAAAAATATGATATCTAAAGCTTTAGAGATAGGTAGATAGAAAGTAGGTGGTTAAATGACAGGAATAAGCAATATAAATATTAATTCTGATATATTCTCTAATGCTATTAATAATAAGACTACATATAAAGTTAAAGGAAATGAAAAGCCAGACAAGCAATTTGAAGATGTTATAAAGAATGCTATAGGTAAGGTAAATGATAGTATTATAAATTCAAATGAAAAGATAGAAGCGCTTATAAAAGGTGAAGATGTTTCTATGCATGATGTTATGCTATCAGCACAAGAATCTCAAATGTCAGTGCAACTTATGATTGAGATTAGAAATAAGTTATATGATGCTTACCAAGAAATTAATAGAGTGCAATTGTAATTCCTTAATAAGGAGCAGATAGATGAATTTTAAAGAGATAATAGAAAAAATAAAAGATTTTATAAAAACAAGAAAAGAAAAATTTAAGGAAATGAGAAAAGAAAAGAAAATAGCCATTATAGTTGGAGTGATTGCAATTATATTAGCTATAATATTTGGAATTAAGTATAAAAATGATAATAAATATGATGTTCTTTTCTCGGGTTTAGATTCAAATGATGCATCTGTTATAACTAAAGAACTAGAAAAAGAAAAAATTGAAACGAAAATAGAGGGCGATAGTATATATGTACCTAAAGATCAGGTAGATAAGTTAAGACTTGAACTATCTGGAAAAGTTTCAAATGGTTCTAAAGGATTTGAACTTATGGATGAAGGATCATCGTTAGGTCTTACAGATGAAGAATTTGAGGTAAAAAAACAAAGAATGATTCAAGGTGAACTAGAAAAAACTATAAAAACTTTTCCGCAAGTACAAGATGCAAGAGTTCATATAACAGAAGGTGAAGAATCTGTATTTGCTAAAGAGAGCATACCTGGAAAAGCAGCCGTTTATGTAGATTTAAATGTAGGAGAACAATTAAGTCAAGAACAAGTTAAATCTATAATATCTTTAGTATCCGCAAGTACACCAAATATACCGAAACAAAATGTTGAGGTAATCAACCAAAATATGGTCTTATTATCAGAAGGAATATTTGATGAAAATGGAAAATCAAATTCTAGCGATAATTCTAATGGGATTGATATTGCAACTAAGGCAGAAAGAGATCTAGATAAAGGATTAGAAAGAGATATAGTTAGATTACTTGAACCTATATTTGGAGAGGGAAAAGTAAGAGCAACTGTTAATGCTGATTTGAATTTTGACACTAATGAAAAAACTCAAACGATAATAGATCCTAACAAGGTTATAGTAAGTGAGTCAAAAAGTGAAAATAAATCTACAGAGCCAGTAAATACAGGTGGTACTGTTGATAACAATATGAATAATAAAGGCAATGTAAATGATGGAACTACTGAAAGTAAAAGTGAAGATATAAAGTATGAAGTAGGAAAGACAGAAATTAAAACTGTTAAGGCTCAAGGTGAATTAAATAGAATAACTGCTTCGGTTGCTATAGATGGCAAATTAGATGCGGGAGATATTAAAGACGTTAAAGATATGGTATCTAATACCATTGGTGTAGAAAAAAATAGAGGCGATGATGTAGTAGTTGTTGCTATGGACTTTGAAGCAAATGCTAAAAAGAATCTAAAAAATGCATTAGGTGATGAAGATGAAGTGGCTAAGTTATTAAAAACAACAGGATATATAGTAGCCGGATTATTACTAGTTATAGTAATAGCACTTATAGCTATATTTGTTATTAAGAAAAAGAATAAATCTAAAGAAATTGATGAAATAGATGAATCTAATGAAATAGATATGATAAATCAAAAGCTAGAAGAAATGGAAAAACATAGGCTACACAATTTAGAAGATGATGAAGATAATATGACTTTAGAGGAAGAAGTTAAGATATACGCTTCAGAAAATATAGAAGAAGTTACAGAATTAATAAATAATTGGTTAAATGAGTAAAGGGTGGTAGTTTGTTTTGGAAAATGAAGTTACTAAATCAGTAGAGAGTACTAAATCAGGAAATGCATTTGATTTAGGTGATATACCTAAAGTGAGAAGAGTTACTGGTGCTAGAAAGGCAGCAGTACTCTTAATGACATTAGGGACTGACGTTTCAGCGGATATAGTTAAAAATCTATCTGATAAGAAAATACAAAGAATCGGTGTAGAAATAGCTAATATACACACTGTCAACGCAAGAGAAAGAAGAGAAATTCTCCAAGAATTTATAGAACTAAATAAAGGAAAAGAATTTGTGTTAAAAGGTGGTATAGACTATGCAAAATCACTGCTTAATGGAGCTTTAGGAAACCAAAGAGCTAATAAATTAATAGAAGGAATTAGATATGATGCTTATACAAAACTGTTTATGGCAGCGAGAAAAGCTGAACCAGAGCAGATATTAGCATGTATACAAGGTGAAAGTACACAAACTATAGCTATAATCTTATCTCACATACAATCAGACAAAGCAGCTTTGATATTAAGTGAGTTACCACCTAAGATTAAAAATGAAGTTTCACTAAAAATAGGATCAACATCATCAGTATCACCAAGTGTAATAAAGGCCATTGATGAAGCTGTAGAAATGAAATTATCAAAACTTGGACAAAGAGAAATGGAAAGTTCTGGTGGTGTTGATAGCTTGGTTGAAATACTTGGTAATGTAGATAGAAAAACAGAAAAAAGTATTATAAGTTACATAGAAGAAAGAAACAATGAATTAGCTGAGGATATAAAGGCCAATATGTTTATATTTGACGACATTGTAAGGCTTGAAAATTCTACTATTCAGAGAATTCTTAAAGAGGTTAATGTTAAAGATATTGCATTTGCTCTTAAGGGAGCATCTAAGGAAGTATCAAATGTCATATTTAGAAATCAATCTCAAAGGGCATCACAAGCTCTTAAAGAGGAAATTGATTTATTAGGAAAAATAAAAATATCTCAAGTAGAGGAAGCACAACAAAATATAGTTAATGTTATAAGACGACTTGAAGATATGGGTGAAATAACTTTAACAAGAGGATCAGATGATGAGTTTATCATGTAGTAACATAATAAAGGCTAAAAATGTTAATTTAAAAGGCGTAAAAACAATAAATAACCTCTCTCAAATTGAAAGTGAAGAAGAAAGAAAGCTTAGAGAAGACTTAGAAAAAAAATTAAGCGAAAAAAAAGAAGAAATAAATATTAAGTTACAAGAAGCTCAAAAAGAATATGATGACATTATAGACAAAGCTAAAGCTGAGGCAAGTCAGATAATTGAAGAAAGCAAGTTAGAAAGAGAAAATATAGAAAAAAAAGCTTATGAAGAAGGATACAATCAAGGCCTTAAAAACGGATATGAAGATGGATACAAAGAATCATATGAAGAAAATATAGAAAAGGCAAAAAAAGAGTCTGAAGAAATTGTAAATAATGCCAGTAAATTATTGATACAAGCCAAGGATAAAGTAGCTGAGTATATGAATCTAAATAAAGAAGAAATACTAAAAATTAGTATAAGTATAGCTCAACAAGTTCTAAGGGATGAATTCAAATCAGAATCATCTATGAATACTTTATTAACTAAGATAATTGAAGAGTATGAACTTAAGGAAAATATAGTGATAAAAGTAAATCCTTTATATAAAGATAGCTTAAATAATGAAATATTAAGTTTAAAAGAATGTAATAAACTTAAAGGCGACGTATTCGTTTTAGAAGATGAATCTATAGATATTGGAAATGCTATTATAGAGAATATAAAAGGAAGAATAATAGTAGGTGTAGATGCTGTAATAGATAAGGTTAAAGAGGAGCTATTATGATAGACATAGATTTTGAAAGAATACTTAGTAGGATAAAGGATATGCCTACTGTTATATCTGAAGGAAAAGTAAAAAAAGTTATAGGTCTTACAATAGAAGTCGAAGGTATAAAAGGATTTGTAGGTGAGTTATGCTCTGTATACAATAATTTAAATACCCCTATAAATTGTGAAGTTGTAGGTTTTAGAGATGGAGATGTAATACTTATGCCTCTTGGTGAGTTAACAGGAATTGGACCTGGTTGCAAAGTAATTGCACAAGGAGTACCACTTAGTGTTAAATGTAGTGATGAACTTTTAGGAAAAGTACTTGATGGCATAGGGAATCCAATAGATGAAAATATGATTTTACAAGGTGAGAGATATAGTTTATTTAATGAACCACCAGATCCAATGAGAAGACCTCGAATAACAAATATAATGCCAACAGGAATAAGAGCAATAGATGGATTTTTAACTTGTGGAGAAGGACAGAGAATAGGAATATTTGCAGGTAGTGGAGTTGGTAAAAGTACAACTTTAGGAATGATGGCAAGAACGGCAGAAGCAGATGTAAATGTTATAGCCCTTATTGGAGAAAGAGGAAGGGAAGTTTTAGACTTCATTGAGAGAGATTTAGGTGAAGAAGGCATGAAGAAGTCGGTAGTTGTTTGTGCTACATCAGATAAATCACCTTTAGTAAGATTAAAGGGAGCACTAACAGCTACATCTATTGCCGAGTACTTTAGAGATAAAGGTAAAAAAGTAATATTAATGATGGATTCTGTAACAAGATTTGCTATGGCTCAAAGAGAAGTTGGATTAGCTATAGGAGAACCGCCAGCACAAAAAGGATATACTCCTTCCGTATTTGCTATGTTACCAAAGCTTATGGAAAGGACAGGAATGTCTGAAAAAGGATCTATAACAGCTTTTTATACTGTTTTAGTTGATGGAGACGATTTTAATGAACCAATAGCAGATACTGTAAGAGGAATACTAGATGGACACATTGTTTTATCTAGGCAATTAGCACATAAAAATCATTATCCAGCTATAGATATATTAAACAGTGTAAGTAGACTTATGAAAGAAATTGCAGATGATAATCATAATAAAGCTGCATCATTTGCTAGAGATATACTTGCTACTTATAAAGAAGCTGAAGATTTAATAAATATTGGAGCTTATGAAGAAGGTTCAAATAAAAATATAGATATGTCTATTAAATATATAGACAGAGTAAATGATTATTTAAAACAAGGTGTTAATGATAGTACACCATTTAATGAAAGCAAAGAGTTATTAATTAATATGTTCAACTAAAGGAGACTGATGTAAGTGAGTAAGTTCAAATTCAAACTTCAAAAACTGCTAGATATAAAAGTAAAAGATGAGGAAGAAAGTAAATTAAGATATACACAAGCTCAAAATCAAAAAAGAATAATAGAGAATAATTTAAGGAATTTAGAAAATTCTTATAAAAAATACTCAGATATAGGAATGTCTAAAGATATAATTAGTCAAAAAATTACTATTAATTATTTAGCAGCACTTACTCAATCTATAAAATTAACTAGTGAAGATTTGAGAAAAGAAGAAATTAATGTTTCTAAAGCAAAAAAAGATTTTATAGAAAAACAAATAGATAGGAAATCTTTAGAAACCCTTAAAGAAAACGAACTTAATAGATTAAAAAAAGAAGAAGATAGATTAGAACAATTAAAAAATGACGAATTTGCATTATATGCATATATAAGAAATAGAACAAATATATCATAAAGGTGAATTAATATGAATTTAAATATGTCTATAAAAGCAATGACTAATGCAAAAGAAAATACTTTAAAAAAAACAGAGGGAAGTAAAGATATAGTCAATTGTTTTTTTGGCGAAATAGAATCAAAGCTTGAAGATATGAGTTTAAATTTCAATACAGATGAATCTAATAAAAAAGACATTGATTTTAATCTCCTTCAAAATATAATATTTAACCTTAAATACATATATAATTTCGTAAATGATGAGTTAAAAGAAGGTAAAGATGTAGAAGGGTTAAATGAAAGTATCAATAATATACAAGTTATTTTTGATTCTATGAATATAGATAAAAATAATTTAGAAATAAATATAAATAATAAAGAAGGATTAGAAACTTTAGAAAATACTTTAGGTGAAATTGAATTTAAGTCTAATTTATTAAGTAACAATGATAAAGATAAATTAAATGATTTATTAGAGAAAATAAATAATGATACAGAAAATATAATAAAAAAATTTGATATAAACGAAAACAAAAGTAGTAATAATATCAAATCAAAACCAACTTCAAATAGCAATGAATTATTAAATAATGATTTTGAAGATACTAAAAATTATAAAAAAAATGACTTAATAAAGGAAACTAAGTATAGAGAATTAGAAATTAATTCATTAATAAATAAAAAAAACTTAAATCAAAGTAGTAGTTTAGATAACAATGATCTACAAATAAGTAAGTTAGAAGACATCCTTAATAAAGGAAGCATAGGAAATCTAAATACAAATAATATTTTAAAAAATGAAAATACATATAATTTAAATGATAGCTCAGTTAAAGAGATTAGAAAAATATTTATAAATGAAGATATTATAAAAACAGTAAACTACTTAAAAAGAAGTGGTAATGAAGAAATAAAAATTAAAGTTAATCCAATAGAATTAGGAGAGATGACTATAAAACTTATAAAGCATGGAGAAGAAAATAGTTTATCTATAACTGTTAGTAAAAATAATATATTTGACTTGGTAAATAAAAATATAAATGATATAACTAAACATTTGAATGATATGAACATAAAAGTAAAAGATGTATCAATAAATATAAATTCAGAAAACCAAAATGTATTTTCAGACAATCTAAACCAAAATTTTAATAATAAAAATAGCCAGCAAGAAAGACAGAAAAATAACCAAAGACGTATAAGAGATATTATGTTAGAAGATATAAATGAAATCTCTAATATAGAAGAAGATAATCTAAATATATTAGTATAGGAGAATATAAAATGAGTGGATTAGTAAGTATGAATAAACCAGATATAATAGGAAGTCAAAAAGTACCTAAAAATCAAAAAAGTCAAAAAACAGAAAATAACACTCCTATAATAATGCCGGGGGAAGAAAATAACAAAGAATTATTTTTAAAAATGCTAGTTGCTCAAATGCAAAATCAAGATCCTTTTAATCCTCAAGATCCCACTCAATATGTAACACAATTATCTCAATTTACTATGCTAGAACAGACAATGACTCTTAATCATAATATGAAACAAATGATGGGAATGACTAGTGGGTTATTAACTAATTCAGCATTAAATTCTGCGACATCTTTAATAGGTAAGGAAGTCGAAATGAATGCCACAAAATTAGATGAAAGTTCAAATAACACAAAGTCAGAAAATAAAACTATAAAAGGTATGGTAGAAGGTGTTCATATAAAAGATGGGACTGTATATATGGACGTAAAAGATAAAGATACAGGCGAAGTTGCATCTATTGAATATGCAGCTTTAATGAAAATAAATGAAAAAAATTAGAAGTTAAGGGAGATTAGTTTTATGTTAAGATCAATGTACTCAGGAATAAGCGGTATGAAAGCAAACCAAACTAAGATGGATGTTGTTGGTAATAATGTCGCGAATGTTGGAACAAGTGCATTTAAAAAAGAATCTGCAAGATTTTCTGATGCTTTAAACCAAACATTTTTATATGCAAGTGCTCCAGGTGGAGTAATTGGTGGAGTAAACCCTGGACAAGTTGGTATAGGTACTAAAGTTAGTGGTATCTTTAAAAATATGATACAGGGACCAATACAACCAACAGGAAGACCAACAGATTTAGCTATGGATGGAGATGGTTTTTTTACAGTTCAAACAGGAGTTAATCAATATGCATATACAAGAGATGGATCATTTAGTCTAGATTTAAATGGTAATTTAGTAACAGCTGATGGTTATAAAGTATTAGGAGAGGATGGAAATCCTATAGAAATACCAAAGGCAGTAGATGCAAATGGAAATCCAGCACCAGATGGAGCTAAGAATGTTAAAAAGGTATTATCTTTTAATATAGATAAGGAAGGTAAAATATCTTATTTATTAGAGGATGGTACAAAAATGCCATTAGTTGATAAAAATGGAAATATAGTTAAAGGAACACAGCAAAAACTTAAAATAGCAGTTTTTCAAAATCCAGAAGGATTAAAGTTATTAGGTGGAAATCTTTATTCAGAATCTGCAAACTCAGGACAACCGTTAAAGACAGCTGTTCATGGTCAAATTAACCAAGGAGCCATAGAAATGTCTAACGTAGATTTATCAGAAGAATTTACAGAAATGATAGTTACAACAAGAGCATTCCAAGCTTCTAGTAAAGTTATAACAACTAGTGATGAATTATTACAAGAGATAATAAACCTTAAGAGATAAAAGAGGAGAAAGATAAAGAAATGAAAAAGCTTGATATTTTAACACCAATAGGACTAGTGCTAGCTTTTGCTCTTGTAATGTTTGGAATATCTATGGGTGGGACTGGAATCAAACCATTTATAGATATGCCTTCTTTAGCAATAACATTAGGAGGATCATTTTCTGCAGTATTAGTAACATTTTCGGTTGCTGATATAAAAAAGATTCCTAAGTACTTTAAGTTATGTACAACATCAAACAATTTATACAAGATGGATTTAGTAGACCAGTTTAAAGAAATTTCTAAAAAGATAAGAAAAGATGGAGTACTAGCTATAGAAGAGGAAGTTTCGCAGATAGAAGATGAATTTTTAAAAAAAGGATTAGAATTAGTAATAGACGGTGTGGACACTGAAAGTATAAAAGAAATATTAGAAACAGAAATAGCAGAAAAAGAAGTACTTTATTCGGGTGGATCTAAAATGTTTAAAGTATGGGGATCTTATGCACCAGCATTTGGTATGGTTGGGACACTAATAGGTCTAATACAAATGCTTACAGACATGGGTTCTCCTGAAGTAATAGCAAGTGGTATGTCAAAAGCATTAATAACTACTTTTTACGGTGCATTATTCTCAAATGCAGTATTAAACCCTATAGGATTTAATATAGAGGGAAAAGGTGAAAAAGAAGTTGTATTTATGGAAATGATGATTTGTGGAATTAGCAGTATACAAAATGGAGAAAGTACAAGAGTAATAGAAGAAAAATTAATAGCATTCTTAGATGAAAAAGAAAGAGCAAAATATTATAAAAGAGAAGGAAATGAAAAGGTAGCAGATTTAGATGGCGCGTAAAAAAAAGAAAGGCGATGATGTCAATACAAATGCGTGGATGGACACATATGCCGATACAATAACTTTACTTCTTACATTTTTTATATTGCTATATTCAATGTCTGCAGTAGATACTCAAAAACTTAATGAGTTAACTGCTGCATTAAAAAATTCACTTCAAGGAAGTACAAAAGTAACTGATTTAAAAAATATAGACCAGCTAAAGGTAGCTATAGAAAAAGATAGAGATAAATTAGCATCAAAATACGAAGATTTATCTAAAAAATTAAATAAAATAATAGATGAAAAAGGTCTTAAAGATGACATAAAAGTTAGAGAAGAAGATAGGGGTATAGTATTACAATTAGGAGAAAATATATTATTTGACCCAGGAAAAGCAAATTTAAAAGAAGATAGAAAAAAAGTGTTAGATGGAATAACGAGTATAATAAAAAGCACTGATAATGACGTTTTAGTTGAAGGTCATACAGATGATGTTCCTATGCATAATAAAGAGTTTGCTTCTAACTGGGAACTATCAACTGCAAGAGCTGTAGGTGTAGTTGAATATTTCGTAGATGAGCAAAAACTAGATCCTATTAGATTCTCTGCAAAAGGATATGGAGAATTTAAACCATTAGTTAAAAATGATACACCAGAACACAGGGCAACAAATAGGAGGGTAGATATTTTAATTGTTGAGCAAAAGGAGAAGTGATAATAAACATCATGGATAATATGTTGCAATATATAATAAATTTATTGATATTTGTACCACTAATTTTAATCTTAATAGTAGTTTCTTTAAGATTAAGTAAAGCAAGTATGTCAACTATTGCAGGCAAAAAATATACTAAAGTTTTAGAAGTTACAAATTTAAAAAAAGACATAGATTTATTTGTTTTAAAGATAGGTGATGAGGGATGTGTATTAGTATCATCACCTTCTAAAGTAGATAAAATTAAGGATTTAACTAAAGAAGAAATAAATTCAATAGAAAAAATAAAAGATGATTCTGAAATAAACTTAGGGCAGTTTACTCCAAGATATAAGAAATTTAATTTTTTTGGAAATAAATCAAAATATAAAAGCCTTAAAGTAAATAAATCAGATTATAATAATTTAAATCTTAGTAAATACAAGATAGATAAATTAAACTTAAAGAGGAATAAATATGGAAGATTTCGCTAGTATGATGTTAAAAAATCAGCAACATTTAGCTCCTTTAATAAAATTATTTATAGTTTTAACATTTTTAATGTTTTTGCCAACTGTAATATTTATGATGACAAGCTTTGTTAGAATAATTATTACACTCTCATTTTTAAAATCAGCATTAGGAGCACAGCAATCTATACCTAATCAGATTTTAATTGGTATAGCCATGGCACTTACCATATTTATAATGGCACCTACTATAAGTGATATAAATAAAACTGCAATAAAACCTTATATGGAAAAAAAGGTTGAATTTAAAGAAGCTATAGAAAAAGCTGAAGTACCTGTAAGAAAATTTTTATTAAAGCAGACAAGAGAAAAAGATATAAAATTATTTTTAGAAATGTCTAATATGGATGGAAAAAAAGTCACAAGAGATGATATTCCATTATATATATTAGTCCCGGCATTTGCTATAAGTGAATTAAAAACAGCTTTTCAAATAGGATTTTTAATATATTTACCATTTTTATTAATAGATTTAGTGGTATCAAGCACACTTATGTCTATGGGGATGTTTATGCTCCCTCCGGTTATGATTTCATTACCTTTTAAATTACTATTATTTATTATGGTAGATGGATGGAATTTATTAATAAAATCTTTACTTTTAAGCTTTAAATAATGAGGAGAATATTATGAATGAAACTATGGTAATGAGTATAGTAAAAGAAGCATTATATACAAGTATGTTGGTGGGAGGCCCAATTCTTATACTATCTTTAGTTGTTGGACTACTAGTAAGTGTATTTCAAGCAACTACTCAGATTCAAGAACAAACATTAACTTTTGTACCTAAGTTGATAGTTATAGCATTAACATTAGCTTTAGGTGGAAATTGGATGTTGCAGGAACTTATAAAATTTACAACAAAAATAATGAGTATAATAGCTAATATAAAAGGATAAAAAATTGATATTTATATTTATTAGAATAATAACCTTTTTTGCTATCATAAATGTAATATTTCCTGCAGGAACACCAAATATATTTAAAGTAGTATTTTCATTATTTATGTCTACAATAATAGCTTTTTCGGTACATGTAAATGTACACATTACTACAGTTTTACAATTAATAAATTACAGTGTAGTTGAAATAGTAACAGGATTAGTATTAGGATTTATAACAAGTTTGTGTTTTAATAGCTTAAAAATTGTAGGTAGCTTAATAGATCAACAGTTAGGATTATCTATGATAAACATATATGATCCTAACAGTAAAAATCAATCAACACTTATAGAAAATATAATGTATTGGATAGGTATTTTGGTATTTTTTACTATGAACGGACACCATAGTTTAATAGAAGGAATACAACATAGCTTCGAGATAATACCTGTAGGAAAATCTATACTAATTGGAAATTTCAATTACGTAATAAATGTATTTATTGAATATTTTGCAATTGGTTTTAAAATAGCAGTTCCTATTGTACTTTGCTTAATAATAACTGAGATAATAATGGGATTAATATCAAGAAGTGTTCCACAATTTAATGTAATGGTTATAGGAATGCCAATTAAACTTTTAGTAGGAATAGCAGTTTTTATTATAGGAATGCCATTTATACTAAAAGAAATTCATAACTTATTTAATCAATTACCATCTATACTAGATGGAACTTTAAAAGTAAAGCATGGAGTGTTAAGCTCTATTGGACCTGTAGGTATGATTTTATCTTCTAGTGGTGATAAAACAGAAGAACCTACATCAAAGAAAAAGAAAGACGCTAGAAAAAAGGGTAATGTAGCTAAAAGTAAAGAAGTAACAACTGCAATAACCCTAATAGCCATATTATTTATAATTGGTACAATGTCAAATTATATGATATCAGATTTTAAAAATAATATAATACATTATTTAAGTAATAATTTTAAATTTAATATGGATTATAACATATTGCACACTTTGACAGTAAATTTAATAATTTCATTTATGAAGTTATTTTTACCAATAGGATTGATAATAATTGTATTTTCTGTAATAGGAAATGTTATGCAAACAGGGTTTATGTTTAACTTTGAGAGCATTAAGCCAAAATTTTCAAAACTTAATCCAATAAATGGATTTAAAAATATGTTTTCTATGAAATCTGTAGGAATGTTGATTAAAAGTATAGTTGTAATAGCTGTACTTTTTGAAATAGGATACAGTTTTATGAAAAAAAATTTCGAATTAATAATGAACAGTGGAGACATACATCTTCCATACCTTATATACACTATAGTAAATATAATAAAAGATTTACTAATAAATATAGTTTTAGCAGTAGTAATAATAGCAGTAATTGATTTTGTATATCAAAAGTATAGTTACAGAAAAAGTCTAAAAATGACTAAACAGGAAGTAAAAGAGGAATTTAAGCAAGTTGAAGGAGATCCTCATATAAAAGGAAAGATAAAACAAAGACAAAGAGAAATGGCTAGTAAGAGAATGATGCAAGCTGTTCCATCAGCTACCGTAATAGTAACAAATCCAACACACATATCTATAGCAATAAGGTATGAAAGAGGAAAAGATACAACTCCTATAGTTGTTGCAAAAGGAGCTGATGTAGTAGCATTTAAAATAAGAGAAATAGCCAAGGAACATGATATACCTATTTTAGAAAATAAACCTCTAGCAAGACTTATATATAAAGAGGTAGAAATAGATCAAGAAATACCAGAAGAAATGTATCAAGCAGTAGCAGAAGTATTAGTGGCTGTTTATAAAATTAAAAATAAATACAAATAGTTAAAAAGAGGTCATAGATGGAAAAACTAGATTTGAAGAAAAGATTTGATATAATAGTAGGATTTGGAATAATCGGCATTGTTTTAATGATAATAATACCACTACCTCCATTTCTATTGGATGTAATGCTAACATTAAATATAGCATTTTCATTACTAATATTATTACTTACACTTTTTTCAACTAATATATTACAACTATCAATATTTCCTACTATATTGCTTGTTACAACCTTATTTAGACTAGCTCTAAATATATCATCTACAAGACTTATATTAGGGCAAGGTTATGCAGGAAATGTAATAGAATCATTTGGAAGTTTCGTTGTAGGTGGCAATTATGTAGTTGGAGTAATAATATTTTTAATTATAATAATTATTCAGTTTATAGTCATAACAAATGGTTCAAGTAGAGTCTCTGAAGTTTCAGCAAGATTTACTCTTGATGCCATGCCAGGTAAACAAATGAGTATAGATGCTGATTTAAACTCAGGTACAATAGATGAAAAAACGGCAAGAATTAGAAGAAGAGAATTACAACAAGAAGCAGATTTCTATGGAGCTATGGATGGAGCATCTAAATTCGTAAAGGGAGATGCTATAGCAGGTATAATAATAACAACTATAAATGTATTAGGTGGAATTATTATAGGTGTTATAATGCTTGGGATGAGTTTTTCAGAATCTGTGCAAACATATATTAGACTTACAATAGGAGATGGTCTAGTTAGTCAAATACCAGCACTATTAATATCTACATCAGCAGGTATATTAGTAACTAGATCAGACTCAGATGAAAGTTTTGGAAATTTACTAGGAAAACAATTAATATCTATACCAAAAGCTATAGGAATGACAGGAATAGTTCTTATAGTATTAGGTTTTTTACCAGGGCTTCCAAAACTATCATTTTTCTCATTAGGTATAGGAGCAGTAGGAATTTCGTTTTTATTAAATAAAGCAGAAAAAGAAAAAGAAGCAGAATCTTATGACTTAGAATATAAAGAAGAAGATGCTCAAGCTAGTTTAGAAAACGCAGAAGATGTATCTAAGTTAATAAATGTAGAACCTATAGAAGTAGAAATAGGATATGGTCTAATTCCCCTAGTAGATGAAAGTAATGGAGGAGACTTACTACAAAGAATTGTATCAGTAAGAAGACAATGTGCTATTGATATGGGTATAATAGTTCAACCAATAAGAATAAGAGATAATTTACAGCTAAATTCAAATCAATATAGTATAAAAATAAAAGGAATTGCAGTAGCAACATATGATTTAATGCCATCTATGTTACTTTGTATGAATCCAATGGGAATAGATTCAAGTATAGAAGGTATACAAACAAAAGAACCTACATTTGGCCTTGATGCTTTATGGATAAATAAAGATAAAGCAGAAGAAGCAGAATTATATGGGTTTACAGTTGTAGATCCTACTACAATTTTAGTAACACATCTATTAGAAGTTATAAAGTCGAAGTCTCATGAACTTTTAGGACGACAAGAAGTTAAAGAAATAATAGATGAAACAAAAGAAAGATATAGTGCTGTTGTTGAAGAGCTAATTCCGGATTTAATGACATTAGGTGAAATTCAAAAGGTATTTAAAAACCTTCTTAAAGAAAAAATTGCTATAAAAGATAGAGTAACTATTTTAGAAACTTTGGCAGATAATGCAAGAAATACTAAAGATATAGAACTTTTAACCGAATATGTAAGAATGGCAATGAGTAGAAGCATATGCTCGGAATTAATAGATGAGGATAACTCTATTACAGTAGCTACATTATCTATGGAAATAGAAAATTTAATCGGAAATAATCTTCAAAGGTCAGTAAATGGAACATATCCAGCTATAGACCCAGACACTACTAATAAAATATTTAATAGTATACAAATGACAATAGAAGAAATTAACTTTACGAATAACAGACCAGTATTACTGGTATCACCAAAGATAAGAGCACCTTTTAGAAAATTAGTTGAGATTGTATTTCCAAATGTCTCAGTACTATCTCTTAATGAAGTTCCAAGTGATATTCAGATAAAAGCTCAAGGTGTAGTAAATATATAATATGGAGGAATGTAATAATGAATTCACATCAACAAGAAGAACTTATAATTAGTAATATGCCTCTTGTTAAGCATATTGCATCAAAATACTATACGAGCAAAATGGGAATGGAATATGAAGATTTAGTTAGTTATGGAGTCATGGGACTTATAGACGCAACTAATAAGTTTGATGAAAGTAGAGGAGTGAAATTTTCAACTTATGCATCTATAAGAATATCATCTTATATAATTGATGAAATAAGAAAATACTCACCTATATCTAGAATGTATATGAGCAAAATAAAAGAATATAATAAGGCTGTAGAAATTTTGCAAAATAAATTTTTTAGAAAACCAACTATAGATGAAATAGCAAATCATATGGGTGTTAGTAAAAATGAAATTAATGATATAAATGTAAAAATGTTAGATTTAAACAACGTATATCTTGATAATGTAATTTTTGATGATGAAAATGAAGTTAAGCTTATAGATACTTTAAAAGAAAAAGAAGAGTTATCTCCGACACATTTAGTTGAAAAAGATGAGCTACAAGAAATAATGGCAAAGGCTATAGATACCCTTAATGAAAAAGATAGGCTTGTTTTATCTTTATACTATTATGAGGAATTAACATTAAAAGAAATAGGATTAATATTAGGGGTTTCTGAGTCTAGAGTATCCCAATTAAATAGTAGAGCCATAAAGAATTTAAAGTTAGCTATGAAAAAGTTAAAATATATAGACTAATTGGAGGGAGAAAAAATGATAAGAGGATTATATACGTCTGTATCTGCCATGATGGCATTAGAAGCTAAACAAAGTATTGTTACAAATAATTTAGCCAATGTAAATACTGTAGGTTATAAAGAAGATACTTTAGTTGAGAAAAGTTTTGATGAAATTATGCTATCAAATAATGACAATTACATAAATGGAATTGCTCATAAACAAAAGCTAGGTGGATTAAGCTTTGGTACAAGAATAGATGAGAATGCTACAAATCATAAACAAGGTGCACATATTTCAACTGAAAACAATACTGACTTTGCTATAGATGGTGATGGATTTTTCAAGGTATTAGATCATAATAATAAAACATTTTATACGAGAAACGGATCTTTTAATATTGATAATCAAGGGTATTTAGTAACAAAATCAGGGGATTATGTACTTGGAACAAACAGAAATACAAATAATTCAGAGCCTATATATGTCGGACATGGAAAGCTAGTTATAAATCCAGATAATAGTATAAGCATAGATGGTAATAAAATGTATGATTTTAATATAGTTAAGTTTGATAATAAACATGATTTAACAAAGAGTGGAAATAATCTATATAATGGTAAAAATGAAATAAAAACCAATAATATAAAGATCAAACAAGGGTATTTAGAAGGTTCAAATGTTGATAGTATAGGTACAATGTCATCATTAATGGAGACTGTAAAACTATTTGAAGCAAATCAAAAAGTTATTCAAACGATAGATTCTACTCTTAGTAAAGTCGCAAATGAAATTGGAACAGTAAGATAAGGGAGATAAAATATGTACAATATAATGAAAAATAGCGTATCTGCAATGTCTGCAAGTCAAGGGAAAATAGAGGTAACTTCAAATAATATGGTGAATGTGCAGACTACAGGGTATAAGAAATTAGACATTGGTTTTTTAGATTTGTATAATGAAACATTAGATAGAAGCTACTATCCACACAATAATAATAACAATACTGGTACTGGAGTAAAAGTATCTCAATCTTTTAGAAACTTATCCCAAGGAGCAATAAAGGATACAGGAATAAAAAGTAATTTAGCTATAGATGGAGATGGATTTTTTAGAGTTATAAATCAAAATGGTACATTTAGTTATACTAGAAATGGAGAATTTAATGTAGATTCAAATGGTGATTTAGTTGATGATAAGGGAAATAAATTAGATATACAAGTTATAAATGGAAATGATGTTAATTTATCAAAAGGAGAAGTAAGCATAAATAAGTTGGGAGAAATATTTGTAGATAAAGAAGAAGTTGGTAAGATAAATTTATATAAAGTACAAGGCGATAAAGATTTTATTCCTGCAGGTGATAATTTATTTAATTTAAGAGATGGCGCTAAAATTGAGTTAGTAACTAATTCAAATATACTACAAGGATATGTGGAAATGTCTAATGTAAATATGGAAACTGAAATGACAGACTTAATCATAGCTCAGAGAAGTTTCCAATTTAATAGTAAGGGGCTACAAGCTACTGATGATATGTGGAGTATGATAAATAATCTACAAAGTAGATAAATTTTTATAGAAAGGAGTTAGTATTCTAAAATGTATAATTATATATTTTAGATATATACAGTTTATGGAACAAAATGTAAAAACATATGATTTTAAAAAACCACAAAGATATTCAACTGATAACATGAGATTTTTATCTGTTATATCTGAAGACTATTGCAAAAATACAAATTTATTTTTAGCATATGAGTTAAAAAGACCTAATATAACTTGCAAGGTTGAAAAAGTAGAACAAACAAATTATGAAGAATTTATTAACTCAATAAGTCCAAAATCAGTTATCGTAGAACATGCAATACAACCACTAGTAAAGGATCTTATTTATCAAATTGATAAATCTGTAGCATTAACATACATAGATTTAATGCTAGGTGGAGATGGAGTATTTGAAAATTATGAAAGAGATTTAACAGAAATTGATAAGCAATTAATTTTTCATTTATGCACAAAATTGTTAACTAGGTTATATATAGTTGAGACTTGTAAATCAAGAGAAGTATTAAGAGTACATTCAAATGCAGGTGCTAGTAAAAAGTATCCAGTAAGTGAATCAGTACTTATAGCTCATATGAAAATGATGTATGGAGACAAAGAAATCGGAAAAATGCGCTTTTGCAACCCTTATAGTTGCATGGAACCAATATTAGATCAACTAGAAACGAAGATATTATTTAGAAATAAGAATATAGAGTATGATTTTGAATTTACAAATGCAATTTATAACAATGTTTGTGGTGCAAATGTAGATATAGTAGCTAGACTAGGTGAAACAAATATAAGTGTTGAGGATTTATTAAACTTACAAGTTGGTGATATTTTATCACTAGATACAAAAGTAGCAGGAGATTTAGATTTGTATGTTGCAGGGGCTAAAGCATTTAAGTGTAAACCTGGACTTATAAAAAATAAAAAAGGTGTTATAATAACAAACTCTATAAGAAAGGAAGGGTAGAATATGAGTGAAAAATTTGATAGAGTATTAGATATAGAATTAAAAGTTAGTGCTATACTTGGAAGAACTAAGATGTCTTTAAAAGATATATTTGAGTTATCTAAAGGATCTTTAATAGAATTAGATACATTCGAAGATCAAGAAGTAGAAATATATGTAAATGGAAGAAAAATAGGTTATGGACAAGTTGTAGTAGTAGATAGAAATTTCGGTATAAGAATAACAAGTATATTAGGAGAAGAAGAATTAGTAAAAACTTTAAGCTAAGAACCTATATAGTAAAGGATGGTTAGCAGCACATGGCAAAAATATTAAAAAGTAAATACAGCAGTACGGGGGAAAGGTGTGTAGATGCTTGTTTAAATTATGGGATGCTAAGATATGTAAATGAAGATGGATCACCAGTTAATATAGAGATACCTTTTGATAAATATGAGGAAGCTATAAGTGATTTTCAAGATAGGATTAAAGAAGGTATAGCTCAAAAGGATATGAATCCTAAAGCAATATTAAAAAGAGGTACTATAAGTTATAATCAAGCTAAAGAATTAGCTATAGATGGAAAAATTAAAGGTTTAGATTTTTTTGAGATAGATGGAAGTGTAGAATGTGAACACATACTTGGCATATCAGGAAGTATAGAGTATGCACTATCTATTTGGAATGGAGAAAGTAAGATTGAAGCTTTAGAAAAAGCAGTAATTAGGTCTATAAAAGTTTATGGTGAAGACTTTATATATGGGATAACTCTAGATGAAGACTCAGATGAAGTTGAGTACTTAAAATTTGCAAAGAGTATATTTTCAATAGAAAATCTAATGGATGTAGAACTATATAAATCTAAAAACTATAGTATAGATAATGAAATTGAAGAAAATGATTTAAATCCAAAACATAAGATTTTTAAAAGTTTAGATTTACCACTAGGTTTTTTAGGTGGATTACTAGGGTTTATGATTGTACAGATTGCTACTAATTTTGGAGAAAATATTTCAAATGAAATAGTATATCTATTATTAAATGCTATTACAATGTCTATAGTTGCTTTTATTATGATAAAAAGTATAAATTTTATCACGAAAAAATATGTAAAAAATAGTACATCATCCATAATGGAATTATTCGACGAAGAATTAGAAAAAGTTAGCTATGAAAATTTATTGACTGAAAAAGAAGTAAAACTTATACTAAAAAACATTACAAAGGGTGAAGTTACTAAACTTCTTATGGATATGAAGGGGAGTGTAAATAAGAAAGTATCTAGTAATACTCTTGTAACCAAGGAAACTAAGTTTGTATTAGATTCAAGACGTGCAATAATATTACCTAGTGAATATGAAATAATTCAAACCCTTACTTTACTTTTAAATGAATATAAAAGTAAGAGATCTAAAGACTACAGTATAAAAAAAATATAAAAATAAAGCATATGAGTCTATTATAAATATATTAAATAGCTTCATATGCTTTATTTTTATATATTAAATATAAAAAAATATTTAATATATAAAGTATTTGTTTTTTATCCGTATAAATAGAATATAAAATTTATTCATATTATGTAATTATTAAAAACATAATATATAAAATCTAAAGTATTAAATTAAGTATCCGTATAAAATATATGTTAAATGTATTTAATATATTTGGTATGTTTATTAAAGGTATATTTAGGATTTAGCGTGCACGAACTTCAAGAATTAATATTAATGAAATATAAACTAATAACATAGAATCATATATTAATATAATCAAAGCTCAAAATTTTATAAGGAATTAAAATAGTTTATATACTTATGTATAATTTTAAAATCTATATTATCTAATATGAATTATAGGGAGACGATTATGAGAAAGTTTAAAGATTTAAAAATAGGTAGAAAACTTGCAATATCATTTATAATTGTATTACTACTTGCTACATTTTCAAGTATATATACAATATCGAAATTAAAAGAAGCGGAAGAGTTAAATTCTCAGCTATTTAATGGACCGTATGTAGGAACTAATGAAACTATGGGTATACGTAGGGATTTAGTTTCTGCCGGAAGAAATACAGTTAATATCGTACTTAGACAAAAGCCTGATGTTTACTTCCAAAAGGCAAAAGAAAATTTTGACAGTATAAACAATAGAATAGATAAAATATCTAAAACATTTACAGGAGATAAAAGTGATCTTGAAGAGGTTAGAACTGCTGTAAATAATTATAAATTAGAGTGTCAAAATATTTATGATGTGGCAAGAACTGGTGATTACAAAAAAGCTATGGAAATGAGTGATGAAAATACTCCATTTTATAATGATTATAACAAAGCTGTAGATCTTGCTGTAAAGTTAAACGAAGGATCTAACCAAAGAGGTATTGAATTTAATAAAAACATCCATGAAACAGTAAAAAATGCAATAATTGCATCTGTAGCCGTAAGTGTATTAACTATAGTTGTCGGTCTTGCTATATCAATTTATATAACAAAATCTTTAACAAAGCCAATTGAAGAAATAGAAGAAGCTTCAAATAAAATGGCAAATGGAGATTTTGATATAAATATAGAATACGAATCAAAAGATGAATTAGGTTTATTATCTGAAAGTATGCGTCATATGAGTAAAGAAGTAAAATCAATAGTAGATGACACTGTTTGTGTACTAGGAGAACTTGCTAAAGGTAACTTTAATGTTGAAACTAATGTTGAATATATAGGCGTATTTAAAGATATAGAAAAGTCTGTTACAAGAATAAGTAATGATTTAAGTGAAACAATAGCACAAATAAATGCAGCTGCAGAAGAAGTTGAAGCAGCATCAAATCAAGTTTCAAGTGGATCACAAATGTTAGCTCAAGGTGCTACAGAACAAGCAAGTGCTATACAAGAATTATCAGCAACAATAATAGAAATATCAGATAAGATAAAAGAAACAGCTGACAATGCAAGAAATGCTAACTCATTAACTAACAGTTCTGCAAAACAAGTTCAAGAAGGTAATGAACAAATGAAACAAATGGTAAATGCTATGGAAGAAATATCATTTACGTCTAACGAAATAAGCAGAATTATAAAAACTATAGACGATATAGCATTCCAAACAAATATACTAGCACTTAATGCTGCTGTTGAGGCTGCTAGAGCAGGTTCTGCAGGTAAAGGATTTGCTGTAGTTGCAGATGAAGTAAGAAATCTAGCTGCTAAATCAGCAGAAGCTGCAAAGAACACAGCTACATTAATTGAAAATTCTATGGAAGCTGTAAATAAAGGAACTGAAATAGTTGATAATACAGCACAATCTCTTCAAAAGATAATAGATACAACAAACAGAACTACTGTTATAGTAAATGATATAGCTAAAACATCAGAAGAAGAAGCTGTTGCTATAGCTCAAGTTACATTAGGTGTTGAACAAATTTCTGAAGTGGTGCAAACAAATTCAGCAACTTCAGAAGAAAGTGCTGCAGCAAGTGAAGAATTAAGTGGTCAAGCACAAATGTTAAAATCACTTATTGAAAACTTTAGATTAAAAGATGTAAATAGTTCAAATAGATCAATAAACTTTAATACTGACGAAGCTAGCTATTTTGAAATGAATGAGTTTTAGTAAAAAATAATATATCATAAATTATGATTTAAAAAATGGAAGCTTTTAGCTTCCATTTTTAAAAGTTAGTTTTAAAGGAGTTATCTTATTTAATAAAGGAGAGAAATATGAGTGGAGTAGATTCTTTAAATGAATTTTATGTGCATGAAAATATGCAGTTATTAGAACAATTGGAAGAGATTTTACTTGCAGGTCAATCAGAAAATGGGAAGTTAGATAAAGAGCATATAGAAGAAATTTTCCGAGCGATGCATACTATTAAAGGTTCGTCTGCAATGATGGGGTATGATAGTTTAACAAAATTAACTCATAGTGTAGAAGACATATTTGATGCAATACGTAATGGGTTAGAACTTTCAAGTAATCAGTGGGATGAAGTTGTTGATCTTGTTTTAGCGAGTATAGATTTCTTGAAAGAAGAAATGTTAAATATTCAAGATGGTCTTCTTCCAGAAGCAAGTATTGAAGAACTACATGATAAGGCAATTAATTTTTTAAAAAGTGCAACAAATAAAGAAGATGATATAGATAATAAATCAAATGAAAATATACAAGAGTTAGCGGAAAATAAAGAAGAAAAAATTACAGCTAAAAATAGTAATGAAAATTATTTATGTGCAAAAGTATTCTTTGAAAAAGGATGTGCAATGGAAAGCATAAGGGCTTTAGGTGTACTAACAATATTACAAAGTCTATGCTCTGAAGTAAAGCATATACCACAAGATTTAGATTCAGACTGTGATGATGTAATAATTAAAGACGGATTTGTATTATATATGAGAACAGTTCAGGAACAATCATTAATAGAAGAAGCTATAAAAGATACAATGTTTTTAGATAAATACGAAATACATAGACTAAATGATGAAGAGTTAGAAAGTGTATTTGGAATAATTGCTCCAAAAGAAGAAATAAAGGAAGAAAAAAATTGTGATATTAATGAAGAAATAATAGAAGCTCCAAAAGAAGAAAGTGCAGAGGTAGTAGAAGAGTCAAAAGAACAAAGTACAAATATAATAGAGGAAAAACAAGCACAAGTTCAAAAGAAAGATAAAAAAGAAGAACAAAATCAAGGTCATGCACATAGTAAAAATAGCTATCTAACAGTAAATATTAATAAAATAGATACATTAATGAACCTTGTTGGAGAAATAGTTACTACAGAGTCAATGGTAGAAAAGCAATCTCAAGTAGAAAACTTTGACAGAGATAGCTTTGAAAAACAAGCTAGAAGGCTTCACCAATTAACTAATGAATTACAAGATGTTGTAATGTCTATGCGTATGGTTCCAATATCTTCAACCTTTACTAAAATGCAAAGAGTTGTAAGAGATATGAGTAGAAAAACTGGAAAATTAGTAGACTTAGTTTTAATAGGAGAGCAAACAGAAGTAGATAGAAACATATTAGAAAATATTTCAGATCCTTTAATGCACATGATTAGAAATAGTATGGATCATGGTATTGAAACTTTGGAAGAACGTAAAAATACAACTAAGCCAGAAAGAGCTACTGTAACATTAGAAGCTAAAAATACTGGTGGAGATGTTGTAATAATAATTAAAGATGATGGTAGAGGTTTAAATAAAGAAACTATAGTAAAAAAAGCTATTGAAAAAGGAATAACAACTAAAAGTATAGATGAAATAAGTGACAAAGAAGCATATAACTTTATAATGGCACCAGGCTTTTCAACAAAAGAAGCAGTAAGTGAATACTCTGGAAGAGGAGTAGGTATGGATGTTGTATATACCAATATACGTAAGTTAAGAGGCTCAATAAGTATTGATAGCGAGCCAGGAAATGGTACAACATTTATACTTAGAATTCCTTTAACATTAGCGATAGTAGATGGAATGAAGGTAAATATAGGGGATCAAATTTATATTATACCAGCTCTAAGTATAAAAGAAGTATTTAGACAAGGAGACTATGAAATAGTTAAAAATCCTAATGGGCAAGAACATAGCATTATAAGAGGAAATTGCTATGAAATAGTAAGGGTTTCTAATGTATTAGGTATTAACTCTGAGAAAAATGATGAAGGTATTATGATATTAGTAGAGTCTGAAATGGGAAATGTGTGTATCATAGTAGATGGAATTTTAGGTCAACAACAAGTGGTTATAAAGCCAATACCGACTTTACTTACTCAATTTGACAAAGTTCAATCTTATATGTCAGGATGCTCTATTTTAGAAGATGGCTCAATTAGTTTAATACTTGATGTAAATGCAATAATACACAAGTAATTTAGTTATCTAAGGAGAGATATCTATGGAAGGTAGTAAAAAAATAAAAGTTTTAGTAATAGATGACTCTATGGTATTTAGAAGAGTAGTGTCAACTAGATTACGAGAATATTCAGGTATAGAAGTTGTAGGAACAGCTAAAGATTCTTTTGAAGCAAAAGACAAAGTAATACAACTTAAGCCAGATGTATTAACTTTAGATATAGAAATGCCAGGTATAAATGGTATTGAGTTTTTAAAAATACTAATGGAACAACATCCAGTACCAACTATTGTAATAAGTGGAGCAGATGGAAGATGCTTCGAAGCTATAGATGCAGGAGCAGTAGGATTTGTTGGAAAGCCTACTGCAGATACGATGAACCAGTTTTTTGATGATTTATCGACAAAAATAAAGGAAGCATCTATTGCAAAATTAGACAAGAAAACAAAAGTTCAATCTAGTATTATTCAAAATAAACGTAAGTTATTAGAAAATAATATAGTAAGAAAAAATGATAAAGATATAATTGCCATAGGAGCTTCTATGGGAGGTGTTGAGGCAGTAGAAAAGTTATTAAAACAACTACCACTAGGATTGCCACCAATTGTAATAACACAACATATGCCACCAATATTTACAAAAAAATATGCAGAAAGATTAGATAGAGGGTGCGTATTAAAAGTAAAAGAAGGTGAAGATGGAGAAGAACTATTAAGTGGACATGCTTATATTGCCCCAGGAGCATTACAGATGGGAATTATAAAAAGAAATGGAAAATATATCTTAGATATAAAAAAAGGCCAAAAGATTAGTGGTCATTGTCCGTCAGTAGATTATTTATTTATGTCCGTTGCAAAGCAAGCAAAGGATAATTCAATAGGAGTTATTTTAACGGGTATGGGGTCAGATGGAGCAAGAGGACTTTTAAGTATAAAGAATGAAGGCGGATATACTATAGGACAAGATAAAAACTCTTGTGTTGTATATGGTATGCCTATGGTTGCTAAGAAAATTGGAGCAGTGCTAAAAGAAGCATCTTTAGATATGATGCCAAATATTATATTAAATCAGTTAAAAAGAAGACAATTAACATCGAAAGTAAAAGGATAGTTGGAGGATAATATATATGAAATTTGAATGTGATAAATTAAATGTATTTCGAGAGATAAGTAATATAGGATCAGGAAATGCATCTAATTCATTGGCAGTTATGTTAAATGAGTTAGTAGATATAGGTATTCCTAAAAGTGATATGGTAGGTTTTTCTGATATAACAGATAGCTATGAATCACCAGAGGAGTTAGTTGTTGGAACGGTACTTCAACTATCAGGAGATATGGAAGGTTTTATTATGGTGATAATGAAGGTAGATTCTGCATTCAATTTATTATCTAGACTTTCAGGAAGTAAAATAGATTGCGATAGAAATGATTATAATAAAGTTTGTGAAACATTATCTTCTATTGGTGAAGTTTGTAATATACTTTGTGGAACGTATTTAACAGCAATTTCGGATATGACAAATTTAAATGTAACTCCTTCTATTCCATATTTTAGTGTAGATATGGTCATGGCTATTATGAATTTACCAATGTCATTATATGGGCCTGTATTTGATTCTATACTTTGTATAGAAACAGACTTTTTCACGGAAGATCATGAAATAGAAGGAAAATATTATTTCCTTCCAAAGGCTGAATCATGTGATAAATTATTAGCATCACTAGGATTTAATGTTTAGGAGATAAAAAATGAAAAATATAACGGTTGGTATAGCCGATTTTAATATTGTTAAGGCTCCAGACCAAATTACGACTATTGGATTAGGATCATGTTGTGGAATAGTATTATATGACGAAACAAAAAAGATAGCAGGTTTAGTTCATATTTTATTATCAGATTCAAAGAATGAGAGACAAGTTGTAAATAAAGCTAAATATGCAGATACTGGAATAAGTTTACTGTATGAAGAAATGAAAAAATCAGGAGCAAATCCAATGTTTATAAAAGCTAAAATAGCGGGTGGAGCTCACATGTTTACTTTTAAAAATGCAGATAGTAGTATATTTACTATTGGAGAAAAAAATGTAAAGGCATGTAAAGAAACATTAAAAAAATTACATATACCTATTGTATCTGAAGATGTTTTAGGAACATGTGGTAGAACTATTACTTTTGATGTATTAACAAGTAAACTAAAAATCAAAAGTGTAGGAAAAGGTGAAAAAGTCATTTAAAAAGGAGGATGCCTTATATATGAGCACAAATGATGAAATAATAGATAATAAAATTGATGATTTATGTATGGTATTTATTATAGATAATCAAAAATATGCTTTATCATCAAAATATATTACAGAAATTATTGAAATGCTACCTATAACTAAAGTTCCATTTATACCTGAATATATAAAAGGAATTATAAACTTAAGAAGTAATATAATACCTGTTATGGATGCAAGAATGAGATTTGGAATTAGTCCAAAAGAATATGATGAGAGAACTTGCATAATAATAATTGAAAATAATGATGAAAAAATAGGTTTAATTGTAGATGCAGTAAATGAGGTTATTCATATTCCTGATGGTCAAAGTATGAAAATGGATTCAAATGATAGTGATGATAAGCCTAATTTTATAAAGGGAGTTAGCGAAATAAATAATGAAGTTCAATTAATACTAGATTGTGATTCATTAGTAAAAATTGTAGAGGATATAGATTATGCACTTAACAGATAAAGATTTCATAAGACTAAAGAACTTTATGTATAATAATTATGGGATAAATCTTGACAAAAAAAGGACCCTGATAGAAACTAGATTAGGTCTTATGGTAAAAAGATTAGGATTTAGAGATTTTAAGAGTTACATAGACAATTTAATGCAAGATAAAAGTGGAGAACAAGCAGCAGTTTTAGTAGAAAAGTTAACTACAAACTTTACATATTTTATGCGTGAGGAACAACATTATGAATTTTTAAGGGATGAAGTTTTAACACATGCTTTAAAAAAACCTCCAATAGGAGGAGTTAAAATTTGGTCAGCAGCTTCATCTACTGGAGAAGAACCTTATTGTATAGCCATGTTAGCTCAACAAATGATGTCTAAAAATCCTAGGTTAAAAGTTTCTGTAACTGCATCTGATATATCAAATAATGTCTTAAATCAAGCTAAAATGGGGATTTATTCACAAGACAAAATAGCTAAGTTACCACCAGCATGGATTAAGAGCTTTTTTAGGAAATTAAATGATAGAAATTATAAAATTACAGATAATGTAAGAAACATAGTAGAATTTAAATACTTTAACTTAAATGACAATATAGGCTGGAATCGTTCTAAGTATGATGTCATATTTTGTAGAAATGTTATGATTTATTTTGATAATCCTACAAAGCAAAAATTATGTAAGAAATTATATGATTCATTAAAACCAGGAGGATACCTGATAATAGGTATGTCAGAAAATTTATCTAATCTACAAACTGACTTTGAAAGAGTGAGACCATCTGTATATAGAAAAAATTTATAACAAGTAATTGGAGGAAAAAATATGAAAAGAGTATTAATAGTTGATGATGCAGCATTTATGCGTATGTCTATACGTAATATGCTTGAAAATAATGGATTTGAGATAGTTGGAGAAGCTGAAAATGGAGTAATGGCAATTGAAAAATATAAAGAATTACAGCCAGAAGTTGTTACTATGGATATAACTATGCCTGAAATGGATGGATTAGAAGCACTAAGAGAAATAAAGAAAATTGATCCATCTGCCTCAGTTGTAATGGTATCTGCATTAGGACAAGAGGCAAGAATGAAAGAAGCTATAATATATGGAGCAAAAGGGTTTATAGTAAAGCCTTTTAAGGAAGAGATTATAGTATCTGCTTTATCTAAAATATAATTTAATTTATATGAAAATATAGAAGGATAAAAAATAGTTAGCAATATTGCTAACTATTTTTTTATTACTTTCCTCATAAGAAGAAATATTGGGGGAGTAGTAAAAGCTGGAGCAATTATTGGTGATAATATTTCTCCAAGTTTAAATACATTTACAAGTATTACTATAACTCCCATATTTAATATATACTCAAATATATATATTAAAATTGAATAGAAAAATTTTTTATAAGAATATTTCTTTTCTTTAAAAGTATATTTACTATTTAATATATAAGATGCTGTTATACTAATAACACTAGTTATAGTATAGGCTAATAGGTAGTGAAGTTTAAAGTAAATAAACAAAGTAAGATATATACCTTGAGATATTACAAAATTGCTTATACCTATTATATTGAACTTTATATATTCGATTATTTTATGTCTGTACTTTTTTAATATTGTTGACATATATACACTCCTAAGATGAAAGACATAAACTTATAATAATATTATTTGAGCAAAAATTCAATTTATTCTTCATTATAAGTATTTACTATTTCAAAATTTAATATGGATTTATACTGATTATAAATAACTGTCTTTTCTTCTAGTTTCAAGTTTTATAAAAAATTCAATTATCTAACCAACAGGAATTCCCATCAATATAACATTTACACCAAAGAAATTAGAAAATAAATATCAAGCAGGTATCCTTACGATCTATAAAGATATCGTATAGCTTATAAGAGTAACCATCTCACTTTATAGCACTAAATAATATAAATGATTCTACCTTAGAACAAGTATCAAAATCTACCATAGAAGCGACACCGTAGATATTAACCAAAGATTACATGTTTATATCTTCAAAGTAAAATAGCATTTGCCGAATATCTCTATGTTTACATATTTTGTAATAAAATCTTAAGAATTAGGTTAAGAAATTTTTAAGATTTATACTCTATTATATATTTGTAGGATAGGAAATGAATTTATATTATTAATATTTAAAGGATGTGAAATTATTGTATAATATTAAAGAAAATAATAAAGAAGGTGAAAGTTTATATGTACAATATATTAGTAGTGGATGATGATAAAGAAATCGTTGAGTCAATAGATATATATCTAAAAAATGAAGGATATAAAATATACAAAGCTTATAATGGATTAGATGCATTAGATATTATAGCAAATGAAAAAATACACCTTATTTTGATGGATATAATGATGCCAAAGTTAGATGGAATAAAAGCAACTATAAAAATAAGAGAAGAAAAAAATATACCTATAATATTAATATCAGCAAAAAGTGAAGATACAGATAAGATACTTGGACTTAATATTGGTGCAGATGATTATATAACAAAACCATTTAATTTACTAGAACTTGTAGCTAGAGTAAAGTCAAGCCTTAGAAGGTATGTTAATTTAGGAACTTATAAAAATGAAGATAAAGAAGTGATAAAAAGTGGAGGACTTTCTATGAATCTATTGACAAAAGAAGTTTTAGTAGATGGAGAATATGTGAAGCTTACTCCAATTGAGTTTAATATATTAAGGCTTTTGTTGTCCAATAAAGGAGTAGTATTTTCAATTGATGAAATATATGAGAAGGTATGGAAAGAACAAAGCTTTAATGTAGAAAATACAGTAGCAGTTCATATAAGGAGAATAAGGGAAAAAATAGAAATAAATCCTAGAGAGCCAAAATATTTAAAGGTGGTGTGGGGAGTTGGATACAAAGTTGAAAAGCTTTAGGGGCAAAATTATAAAAAATAAAAGTTTAGTGTTTAATTTAATACTTATACTAACTATATTTATGGTTACACAAATAATAGGAATAATAACATGTTTTAAATTTTTTAGCCAAAATTTATTTATGATATTAGCTAATTTATCACTGATAAATTTTATTATATACAAAATAATGAGAAAACTATCTATATTATAGATAATAATTTAAATAAATTGAGATGAGGGATAAATTTGAAAAAAAATAGATTAAAGAATGTATTTTTAATGTTATCTATGATTTCATTATCAATACTACTTACAGTAATACCAACTACATTTTCAATATATAGGCAAAATATGGGACTATGGACGAGTTATATGCATAAAGACAAGCAAATACTAGAAACAGATTTTTATAAAAGTAATGTATTTGAATTTAATGTACTTAGACCTATTTTATATTGGATGGGAGAAAGTGTATCAGATGTAGATTCAAATATAAGTAATTATATAAATGAAAATACATATTATGAAGATGTTACTAAAGGTTTAGATGAATATGGAAATGAAATAAAAGAGACTAAGGAAAGAAAACCTACTAAAGAAGAAGCTAAAAATGATCTTTTAAATAAGGTTAATTATGGTAGAAACCAGCTAAATCAAATACAAAATATTAAATTTATGGTTAAAAATACTAAAACTAATGAGTATTATACTAATACAGAATATAAAACATTTGATGAATTTGATAAAAATATAGATGAATATACAAATATAAAAATAGACAAAAATAATTCAAATAGAAGTTACATAAAAACAATAAATAAAAAAGTATCAGAAAATCCAACCCATTATATAGAGGGTAAGTTATTAGATGCTACACCAGAAGAAAATTTAGAAGTACATATGTCTTTTCCTAAATTATTATCTAATGTAGAAATTTCAGATAAGGTATATAATGAGTATCACCAATATACACAAACTATAAAAGAAGTGTATATATGTTTAATTTTAATGATTGTAAATATAATTGTATTTATTATATCAGCAGTTACATATAAAAAAATAAAAATAAATGAAGACCATGATGAAGGCATATTAACTAAGTTATCAAACAAAGTACCAATAGATATTATACTATGGTTAATGGCTATAGACTTTTTATTATATGTACCATTTTCACTTTCTTATTATCAAGGTTATAGGTATATGATAGAAAAAATATGTGCAGTAATAGGAGCATATCTACTTATATATGCAGCTTACACTATAAATAGAAGAAGCAAAAAATATGATAAAAAAATATATATATTAAAAGAAACTATTGTATATAAACTATATAAAATATTAAAAAATACTGTTATCAGTGGGTTAAAAGCATCTAAAGAAATACCTTTAATAAAAAGAATAATAATAGTATCAATAGGTATAACATTTATAGGTGGGGTAGTGTCAGTCTTATTGTATGAACTTATCTATAATGAGGTTATGCTTTTATTTGGAATACCTATGTCTATGCTTTTATTTACACTATATATAGTAAAAAAATTAGCTTATTTAAGCGATATAATAGAAGGAACTTCTAGAATTAAAACTGGAGAATTAGATTACAAAATAGATATATTAGGAAATGATAGTTTCACTAATTTAGCAGAGAATATTAATAACATAGGCGAAGGGCTAGAAAAGTCAATAGAAACTCAATTAAGAAGTGAGAGAATGAAATCAGAACTTATAACTAATGTAAGCCATGATTTAAAGACTCCACTTACATCTATAATAAATTATGTAGAACTAATAAAAAAAGAAGAAGTAAGCCCAGAACATGTTAATGATTATATAAAAGTATTAGACCAAAAGTCAAAGAGATTAAAAATATTAATTGAAGATTTGTTTGAAGCTAGTAAAGCAAGTAGCGGTAATTTAGAGCTTAATATGGAAAATATAGATATAGTACAGCTACTTAGACAAAGTATAGGCGAAATGGAAGAAAAATTATCAAATTCTAACTTAGATATAAGACTAAACTTAAGTAGTGAAAAAATTAATATATATGCAGATGGTAGAAGAATGTATAGAGTATTTGAAAACTTATTATCAAATATATCAAAGTACTCATTACCTAGTACAAGGGTATATATAGATTTATTAGAAGATGATGAAAGTGTAATTATTACTATGAAAAATATATCTTCATATGAACTTAACTTTGATGCTACAGAGATAACAGAAAGATTTAAAAGGGCAGATGAATCTAGAAATACAGAAGGTAGTGGACTTGGACTTGCTATAAGTAAAGACTTAGTAAATCTCCAAGGTGGTAAGTTTAGTGTAGAAATAGATGGTGATTTATTTAAGTCTATATTAGCCTTTCCTAAGATAGGTAAATAAATACTACTTTTTTAATATTTATAAAAAACTATATTTTGTTGTTTGTATAATTAATATAAAGGTATAAATATATTAACAAATACTAAAAATAACTTAGGTTTATATAAATAATTAGGAGGTAGTTATGATGAAAGTAACATTTCAAGGAGCACCATTAACATTAAAAGGAAGTCAATTAAAAGTTGGAGATAAAGCTCCTGACTTTACAGTTATAGATAACGAATTAAATCCATTAAAATTAGATGATACTAAAGGAAAAAGAGTATTTTTATCTGTTCCATCAATAGATACACCAGTTTGTGATATGGAAGTAAGAAGATTTAATACAGAAGCTTCAAAATTAAACAACGTTACAGTATATACAATATCAATGGATTTACCATTTGCGCAAGCTAGATGGTGTGGTACAGCTGGCATAGAAAATGTAAAAACTGTATCAGATTATAAAGATAGAGAATTTGGGGAAAATTACGGAGTATATATAAATGAATTAGGTCTTTTATCAAGAGCAGTATTTGTAGTTGATGAAAATGATAAAGTTATATATGTAGAATATTTAGAAGAAATAACTGAAGAACCAAATTATAATAAAGTTTTAGAAATATTAAGATAAATGTAAAAATAAAAAAGCAGTATACATAAATTATGTATACTGCTTTTTTATACTTTAGCCTACTAAAAAATAATTTATTAAGGCTAATATAAAGCTACAAATTAATATAAAGGATACAACAATAAAATGACGTTTTTTATTCATTACTACAATAGCAATATATTCTCTTATTAAAGCATTTGGAATAAAATAAAGAGCAGTTTTTGCGCCAATACCTTCACTTTTTAAGTTAGCTTTTTTAGCATAAAGCCCAGCTCTAAATAGGTGATAATTATTAGTAATAAAAATACTTTTGTATCCACTTGGTTTAATTTTATCCATTATATTTTTAGAAAAACTCATATTTTCAAATGTTGTTGTTGATTTATCTTCAAGTATTGTATCAGAAATAGGTATACCATTTTTTATAGCATATTGTTGCATAGCAAATGCTTCAGAAACTTTCTCATCTTTACCTTGACCACCAGAAAATATTATTTTAGGTGGTTTCGATACTTTAGCTTGTTTATTATAAAATTCAATTGCTCTTTTTATTCTGCTAGCAAGTAAAGGTGGAACTTTATCTCCGATTACTCTGCTACCTAAAACAATTATAAAATCTTGGTTTAGCTTAGGTCTATTAAATTGATATAATAGTGAAATCATCAAGAAATTAAAAACACTAAATAAGAAATATATTTCTATAACGAAAAATCCACCAATAAATATATTAATATCACTAGGTAAAAATCTTTCAGGATTAATTATAGTTAGTATTACATGAAAAAGTAAAGCTAAGCCTAAGAAAAATGTTAATAGATTAGATAAGCTTCTACTCTCCCTTTTTATTACAATTCGTGCATTTATAAATAATCCAATTATGAGTATATAAATCCCAAATATTAAAATAAAAATTGCTATAATAAAAAATATAAAAAATATAACTATCAATAATATATTAGAAGTAGAGAAGGTTATGTATGTTGCAGTTAATAAAAACATAAATAATGAAATATTAAATAAAAAGCCATTATAAAGTTTTCTTTTATCTAGATTATAAGAGATTAAAAAGATAGCAAATGAAATTAGAGTTAGTATTAAAAGTATTTTCATACTTCACCTCCAAATTAAAATAAAACTTTATTGATAATTAATAATATTAGCATAAGTAAAAAATATATACAAATAACAACATCAAATTTACTAGGTAGACACTAATTATTAATAATATATTAAATATAGTATGAAATGTTAGTATAATTAAAAGGTTTTAAACTCTTTATGTAGAAAGTAGTAATATAAATTATTTTGGGGGAATTATCATGGAGAAATTTAATAAAGTTGGAAATTATAATATACCGTTAGACTATGCTAAAAATGAATTTAGTAAAAAAGATCCTATTCTTATGGCAAAGCTATCAAATTCATACTATGATAAAAGCACCAGTATATTTCATGTAAAGTGTATGGATTTTACTTTATATGTAGAATATCCTAGTGGAGATATATATAAAGAAAATGGAGAAAAATTAGATAAAATAGCTTTAGAAATTTTAGTAATAAGATTTTTAGTCAATGCTAATCCAATACCACCAACTAATAAATATATAACATTTAAAGAAATTGATGGAGGACATGTATATTACCCGGCATTTTTAAGAACTAGTATAAATAGATTAACTAAAGAATTTGGAGGAAATGTAGAAAAATTTAAATCTGTAATGAAAAATATTGGAGCAAGTAAAATAAATATGGGAGATAGTGCCTATAAAATTAGATTTTTAAATGATACATATATTATATATATTTTATGGAGTGGGGATGATGAAATAGAATCAGCATCTAATATATTATTTGACTCAAATATAAAGCACTATTTTAATGCAGAGGATATAGCAGTAATTGGCGATATACCATTTATAAGAATATATGAAGAATTAGATAACCTATAAATTATATAATAGTGTTCACATTTATTAACCTAGATTTTATAATTAAAATAAGCAAATACATTTGATATAATATACATAAAGCATCAAAGGAGGAGTCAGATGATAAAGCTTATTGCAACAGATATGGATGGAACACTATTAAATAATAATAATGAAATACACCATGATTTTATAGATGTATTTGAAAAACTACAAGAAAAAGATATAATATTTGCAGCTGCTAGTGGAAGACAATACTTTAATTTGTTAAAAAGATTTGAAGATGTTAAAGATAAGATGATGTTTATAGCTGAGAATGGAACAATTGTAGTTTATAAGGGAGAAGAGATATTTATAAACTCATTAGATAGAAATATAGCTAAAGAATTAGTTAATATAGGAAGAAATATAGAAAATTCAAATGTAATACTTTGTGGTAAAAATTCTGCATATATAGAATCTACTGATGAAGAATTTATAAAAGAAGTAGAAAAATACTATGAAAAGTATGAAGTAGTAAAAGATGTAAATGAAATAGAAGATGATATATTAAAGGTTACTATATGTGACTTTAATGGGGCTCAAGAAAATAGCAATAAATATTACGACGACTATAGAGAGGATTTACAAGTATCTATATCTGGGAAGATATGGTTAGATATAACGAATAAAGGAGCCAATAAAGGAATGGCAATTAAAGCATTTCAAGAGAAAATGGGTATAGATTTTAATGAAACTATGGTATTTGGAGATTATCTAAATGATTTGGAGATGATGGAAGCAGCTTATCACAGTTATGCTATGGAAAATGCTCATGATGATTTAAAGAAAGTATCTAGATTTATTGCAAAAAGTAATGATGATAATGGAGTTTTAGAAGCTATAAAATTAAATATATTATAATAAAAGTCTACTTAGTATAAATTTATGCTAAGTAGTTTTTTATTATATTCATTACTAAAATATCTATTGACTGTATTGTAACCATATACTTTATTGTATAATATGATAAGATACAAAATTTAGGAGGATAAAATGGATAATTCAATAGCAAAAAGCTTTAGCTTTTTATCACTTATAAAATTTACTATACCATCGGTGGTAATGCTTGTATTTATGTCTTTATATACAATAATAGATGGAATATTTGTATCTAGATTTGTAAATACTGACGCATTATCATCTGTAAATATAGTATATCCATTTATAAATGTGGTAATAGCAGTTGGTGTAATGTTAGCAACTGGAAGTAGCGCGGTTATAGCTAAAAAAATTGGTGAAGGGAAAACTGAAGAAGCTAAAAAGAATTTTACATTAATAATACTTTTAGGAGCTACTTTAGGAATCTTAATATCATTTATTGGATATACATTTTTGGAAAAGATAATATATACACTTGGTGGCAATAATAGATTATATGGGTATTGTAGAGATTATCTAACAGCAACTTTAATATTTGTTCCAGCGTTTATAATTAATTTATTATTTCAATATCTTACAATAACTGCAGGGAAGCCAAATATAGGATTATTATTTACCTTAATAGGCGGATTTAGTAACATAATATTAGATTATTTATTTATAGTTCCTATGGATATGGGAATATCAGGAGCGGCATATGCAACAGGTATGGGAAATTTAATACCAGCAATACTTGGAATAATATATTTTAGCAGAAAAAAAGCTTCTTTATATTTTGTAAAGCCTAGCTTAGACATTAACGTTATATTAACTACAATAACAAATGGTTCATCTGAAATGGTTACGAATCTATCGGCAGGGGTAACTACAATGTTATTTAACATAGTTATGATGAAACTTTTAGGATCAGATGGAGTAGCCGCTATAACTATAGTTTTATATGGTGAGTTTTTAATAACATCTGCATATATAGGATTTTCATCAGGGGTTGCACCTATTATAAGCTACAATTATGGGAATAAAAATGAGCATGAGCTTAAAAAGATAATAAAGTATAGTATAATATTTATATTGTTAAGTTCTGTGATATTATTTACAGTAGCGATATTAGCATCTCCAATAATAGTAGGATTATTCTCAGAATCTAAAAGTAATGTTTTTAATATTGCTTATAATGGATTTAGGCTATTTGCTATAGGTTTTTTAATTATGGGAACTAATATATTTACTTCTGCAATGTTTACAGCTTTTTCAAATGGAAAAATATCTGCAACTATATCTTTTTTAAGAACCTTTGTATTTATAGTATGTGGAATAACTTTTTTACCTAAATATTTAAATGTAAATGGAGTGTGGTTAGCAGTCCCATTAGCAGAACTATTGACGGTAATAATATCTATATTATTTATAAATAAATATAAAAATATATATGGGTATTGTAGTAAAAATAAAAAATACAATAAGAAAGAAAAAGAATTAGAGGATATAAAGGAGATATAAATGTCTGTTGTGTATAAAATAGAAAAGCCAAAAATATATAGTGATCTACAAGAGTGTAGCAATATAGTAGAACTTATAATAAATGAGGAAAGTATAGAAAATAAAATAATAGAGGATACTGTAATAAGTGATATATATAATATAAGAATTAGTTTTAATTCCTGTGTTTTTAAGAATATAATATTTGAGGAATGTGATTTAAAAAAAATAGATATAGTAGATTGTATATTTGAAAACTGTGATTTATCTAATATAGATATATCAGATAGTAGTATATATAGAACAGAGTTTATAAATTGTAAATTAATAGGCAGTAGATTCGATGATTCTTTAATGAAAAATGTAGTATTTAAGGATACTATAGGGACATATTCAAATTTTTCATATGCTAAATTAAAAAATATATACTTTAAAGATTCTAGTTTTAGAAATTCAGTATTTCAGGAAATAGAAAGTAAAGGTTTAATTTTAGAATCTACAGATTTGACAAAATCAGTTTTTAGAGGAAGTTCTCTTGATAAAGTAGATTTAACTACTTGTAATATAGATAGTTTAGAAATAAGTATAAAAGATGTTTCAGGTGGAATTTTAACACCTATTCAAGCTTTAGAATTAACTAAACTTATGAATATAGTAGTAAAATAAAGCAATATAAAAGGGATATTTAAAGATTAATAAAGGCATAAAGCTTTAAATAAGTATATAGTGATAGTAAAAATGAACTAAAACATAATTGTTTTAGTTCATTTTTTACGCTTAAGGGAATTATGATATTTCATAAATTGTGGATAACTATTGAAATTAAGTAATACTAATTAATTTTATGAGCGTAAAAAAGACATTTTGAGCAACGGACGAAGTCGTTGGTAACATGAGCACAGCGAAACTTTTACATACAAGGAAATTATATTAATTATAAAACTATTGATAATAAGTAAGATATATTAATAAGTTCAAAATATAAAAAATGATATTTTAAGCAACGAATAAATTTGTTGGTGACATGAGCAAAGTGAATTTTTTTATATAAGAGTATATTATTAAAATATAATTATATACTTTTATATGAAATTAGAGTTAGAATTAATATAAAATGTAAAAAAATGCATATAAATATATAAATATGTTGCACTTAATAAATAAATATGATACTCTATAGGAAAGATAAAATGAATATTAAAATAGAAATGATATATATATTATAAAAATTAGGAGGAACATTGTGAAGAATATATGCGTTATAGGTAGTCTAAATATGGATTTAGTTGTAAATGTAGAAAAGATGCCAAAAGCAGGACAAACTTTATTAGGAAGTAATTTCAAAGAAGTTCCAGGTGGAAAAGGTGCTAACCAAGCAGTAGCTATGGCTAGATTAAATGGAAATGTAACTATGATTGGTAAAGTTGGAAATGATAGCTTTGGAGAAACTTTAGTAAACTCATTAAAAAAAGATAATGTAAATACTGATTACATACAAGTAGAAAAAGGTCCAAGTGGTGTAGCACTTATAACGGTAGATAAGAATGCACAAAACTCTATAGTAGTAGCACCAGGAGCTAATTATAAATTAACTAAAGAAGATATAGATAAAAATATAGATGCGATAAAGAATAGTGATATAGTAGTAGTTCAACTTGAAACTCCACTAGAAACTATAAAATATGCTCTTAAAAAAGCTAAGGAATTAGGTAAGTATACTATATTAAACCCAGCACCAGCAGTAGTTTTAGAAGATGGGATAATAGAAAATGTAGATTTGTTAACTCCAAATGAAACTGAACTTGAAATAATAAGTGGAAAATCAATAAGTAATGAAGATGATATAAATGAATGTGCACAAATAATGATAAACAAAGGTGTAAAAGAACTTATAGTAACTTTAGGTTCTAAGGGGAGTTTATATATAAATAAAGAAACATCAATGTTTAAAAAGGCATATAAAGTTGAAGCTATAGATACTACAGCAGCAGGTGATAGCTATACTGGAGCTTTAGCTGTGGCAATATCAATTGGCAAAGATATGGAATATGCTATGGATTTTGCTTCAAAGGTTGGAGCATTATCAGTTATGAAAGAAGGTGCTCAAAGTAGCCTACCAACATTAATAGAAGTTGAGAACTTTAGGGGGTAAATTATGAAAAAAACTAAACTGATAAATAGTGAAATATCATATACTATATCTAAAATGGGTCATACTGATAGTTTAACTATAGGAGATTGTGGACTTCCGATAAGTGATGATGTTAAAAAGATAGATCTAGCATTAACTCATGGAGTACCAAGTTTTATAGATACTTTAGATGTAGTACTAGAAGAATTATGTGTTGAGGAGATAATAATAGCTAGTGAAATTAAAGAAAGAAACGAAAAAATATACAAAGAAATATTAAAACGATTTGAAAATGTAAAAGTTACGGAAGTTAGTCATGAAGAATTTAAAATGATGACTAATAACAGTAAAGCTTTTGTTAGAACTGGCGAGTGCAGTCCTTATGCTAATATAATATTAAAATCAGGAGTTGTATTTTAACATGAAAACACCTATTTTGAAAATGACAAATATAGTAAAAGAATTTCCAGGAGTTAAGGCACTAGACGGGGTTAATCTAGAGCTTTATGAAGGAAAAGTTATGGCTTTGATGGGAGAAAATGGAGCGGGAAAATCTACACTTATGAAAATATTAAGTGGTGTATATAAAAAGACAAAAGGCCAAATTTACTATAATGGAAAAGAAGAAGATATAAAAGGGCCTAAAGATGCAGCTGATAAAGGAATTGCAATAATACATCAAGAGCTTAACTTAGTAAATGATTTAAGCATAGGCGAAAATATATTTTTAGGAAGAGAACCTAAAAATGGACTTAAAATAGACTTTAATAAACTACATAGTGATAGTCAAAAGTTACTTCAAAAGTTAAATGTAGAGACTAGTTCAAAATGTCTTGTAAAAAACTTAAGCATAGGTCAAAAGCAAATGATCGAAATTGCAAAAGCTTTATCATTAGATGCAAAGATAATAATAATGGACGAGCCAACAGATGCACTAACAGATAAGGAAACTGAGAGTTTATTTAAGGTTATAAATGAGTTAAAAGAAGAAGGAAAAGCAATTGTATATATATCACATAGACTAAAAGAAATATTTGAAATATGTGATTATATAACTGTACTAAGAGATGGAAAATATGTAGGTCAAGAAGAAATAAAAGATATAGACGAAGATAAAATGATAGAGATGATGGTAGGTAGAAAGCTTACAGACCAATTCCCTAGAATTGAATGTGAAAAAGGAGAGCCTATACTAGAGGTTAAAAATCTAAAAAATAAATTTGTAGATAATGTAAGTTTTGATGTAAAAGGTGGAGAAATAGTCGGTATATCAGGACTTATGGGGGCAGGTAGAACGGAACTTGCAAAAACTATATATGGACATATAAAAAAAGAAAGTGGAAGTATATATGTAAATAAAAAAGAGATATTTAACAGAAGCTCAAAAGACGGTTTAAAAAATAAAATAGCTTATGTTAGTGAAGATAGAAAAGGGGATGGATTAATCTTAGATTTATCTATAAGAGAAAATATGACCATATCTTCATTAAATACTATATCATCTTTATTTAAAATAAATAAGCAAAAAGAAAAAGAGATAGTAAATAGCTATATAGATAAGATAAATATAAAAACACCAAGCCAAGAACAACTTATAAGAAATTTAAGTGGTGGTAATCAGCAAAAAGTAGCAATAGCAAAAGCACTACTTACAAATCCAGATGTTTTAATTCTTGATGAACCTACTAGAGGTGTTGATGTAGGAGCTAAAAAAGAGATATATGACTTAATAAATGATTTTAAGTCAAAGGGAAAAGCGGTTATAATGATATCTTCAGAAATGCCAGAAATACTTGGATTAAGTGATAGAATATTAGTACTTAGCCAAGGAAGAATAACTGGAGAGTTTGAGAAAGAAGAAGTAAGCCAAGAAGCAATATTAAAATGTGCAGTAGAAACTAGGGAGGCAGTATAGTTATGTCATCACAATGTATACAAAATACGAAAGATAGTAAATTAGATATAAAAAATATATTAATAAAGTATAAAAGTTTAGTAGGATTATTATTGTTAGTAGGTATAGTTTCAATATTAAGTCCATCATTTTTAAGCACTAAAAATATTTTTAATATATTAAGACAAACATCAGTAAATGCAATAATAGCAGCTGGTATGACTTTTGTTATATTAACAGGAGGAATAGATTTATCTGTAGGTTCAATACTTGCTATAAGTGGAGCAATTTGTGCGAGTTTACTTGTATCAGGACAAAATATAGTAATAGCTATAGTAATATCTATATTAATAGGAGCTGTTGTTGGTTTTTTAAATGGATTTGTAATCTCAAAAGGAAAACTTCAACCATTTATAGCAACACTTGCAACTATGACAATACTTAGAGGTTTAACTTTAGTATTTACAGATGGAAAGCCTATAACATTAGGGAGTGGAGATTTAGCAATAAACTTTGGTAAAATAGGTGGAGGAGAAATATTCTCTATACCAACTCCAGCAATAATAATGATAGTAGTATTTTTAGTATGTGCTTATATACTAAATAGTACTAAAATGGGAAGATATACTTATGCATTAGGTTCTAATGAAGAAGCAACAAAGCTATCAGGACTTAATACAGATAAAATAAAAATATGGGTATACACAATAAGTGGTATATTATCAGCACTAGCTGGAGTTATAATAACCTCTAGATTATATTCTGCACAACCAACAGCAGGTACTGGATATGAGTTAGATGCAATAGCAGCAGTAGTACTTGGTGGAACTAGTTTAACAGGTGGAAAAGGTAAAATAACTGGAACTATAATAGGTGCATTAATAATAGGTGTATTAAGTAACGCACTTAATATATTAGATGTATCATCATATTATCAAATGATGGTAAAAGGTGTAGTTATATTAATAGCTGTACTTTTAGACAGAAGAAGTAACTAGGAGGAAATAAAATGAAAAAATTTCTTTCTATAATAATAACTATAATATTATCATCAAGCCTACTAGTAGGATGTAGTTCTAAAGATAATGGAGTAAAAAAGATAGGACTTATAGTATCAACATTAAACAATCCATTTTTCGTAGATCTAAAAGCTGGAGTAGAAGAAAAAGCAAAAGAATTAGGATATGAAGTAGTAGTTCTTGATTCACAAAATGACCCAGCTAAAGAAGTATCTAATATGGAAGATATAAGTGTTAGAGATGTAGATATAGTACTTTTAAACCCAGTTGATTCAGATTCAGCAATAGCATCTGTTATGGTCGCTAATAATTTAAAGTTACCAGTAATAACAGTTGACAGAGCAGCAAATGGAGGAGAAGTTATATCTCATGTTGCATCTGATAATGTTGCTGGAGGAAAAATGGCAGCAGACTTTTTAATAGAAAAACTTGGTGGAAAAGGAAATGTAGTAGAACTTGAAGGTATAGCAGGTTCTTCAGCTACAAGAGATAGAGGTAAAGGATTTGAAGATGGTATAAAAAATAGTGAGTTTAAGTTAATAGCTAAACAAAGTGCAGACTTTGATAGAAGTAAGGGACTTACTGTTATGGAAAATATTATTCAATCAAAGGATAATATAAATGCTGTATTTGCTCAAAATGATGAAATGGCTTTAGGAGCTCAAAAAGCATTAGAAGATGCTAATATGAAAGATGTATTAGTAGTTGGATTTGATGCAACAGATGATGCAGTTGAATCTGTTAAAAGTGGGAAAATGGATGCAACAGTAGCACAACAACCAATACTTATAGGAGAGACGGCTGTTGAAGCTGCCAATAAGGTTATAAAAGGTGAGAAAATAAATAAATATATACCAGTTGAATTAAAGTTAGTAAAAAAGTAATTCAGTAAAACCTAAATATAAATTGTAAGTATACAAAAAGCTTGATTTAAATAATCAAGCTTTTTTGTTTGCAAGGATTTTACGCTAAGTATAAAATTATTTAAAAATTTTAATAAAAATTTTATTTATCTTTGTATTCAGCACCAGCATTAACTTTAGTAACTTGGACAGCAACCATATCCTCTTTATCAGAGTTTTTAATGCCATGCCATTCATTCGCTTTTACAAAAACTGTACATCCAGTATGAACATTATGTTCTTTTTCTTCAACAGTCATAACTCCAGAGCCTTTTAAAAAGAAAAATATTTGCTCGCCATTTGGATGTCTATGCATTGCTAAATCTTGATTTGGTTTAAAATAATAAACTTCACAAGTTATATCGTTACCAGAAAAGACTGGTGTCTTAGGAACTACAGTATCATTGAAATTTGCTGCTTGTGGGTCTAGTAAATGTTTATGATTTGATTCCATAAAAAACCTCCATATATACGTAATTGAATATATTTTACTCAAAATATAAAAGTTATATTCAATTAATAAATTTTAAACTATTAGAAATAATTATTTATATAAATATGGTATAATATTAAAGAGACAGAAGGATAGGAGAGGCTGATAATATGGACATATTAATAACTGAAGAAGCTAAAAAACAATTTGATAAAATATTAGAAAATAGCGAGCATAAATATATAAGAATATATAAAAATCGTCCGTCTATATATGAAGATGCAAAATTAGACTTTATGTTAGATGAAATAAAGGAAGATGATGAACTTCATGAAGTTGATGGATATAAGATAATAATAAATAAAAGACTAGGATGTCAGATATTTTTCATGAATATATCTTATGGCGGACTAATGAGTAGAGATAAGTTCTCTATAGAATGTGATATTGGGCTATTACACTTTTAAATAAAAAATCTCCATCAAAATAAGATGGAGATTTTTTATTTTTAAATCATTAAAAATTAATTACGTCAAAACCTCATAAAAAGCATCTAAAATTATATGAAATAAATATTAACATTCTATTAATGTAAATCATAAGATATATAGCGATAGAAATGTATTTCATTATAAGGAGGTGCATCATGGATAATTCTTGCCCAAAATATGATATTCAAAAAATATTTTCTGGATACAAACCATCTAAACCAAATGCATATGCTCAAATAAATGGAGGACCATTAGCATCTTGTATAAAAGGAATAGTATACCTGTATCAATTAGAAGAGGGGGTATATGTAAAGGCATATATAACAGGAATACCTAGTATAAATAATCAAACTAGTTCGTTTCATGGATTTCATATCCATGAAGTAGGCGATTGTTCAATAGAAGATAAAAATAATCCATTTACTTCTGCAAAATCTCATTATAATTCAACCAACACAGAACACCCTATGCATGCAGGAGATTTACCGCCAATACTATCTGCTAATGGAATAGGGATACTTTCTGTATTTACCAATAGGTTTACTGTAGATGAAGTTATAGGAAAATCTTTTATACTTCATGAAGGATATGATGATTTTACTTCACAACCTGCAGGAAATTCAGGAAAGCGATGGGCATGTGGAGTTATTCATTATTATTAGTAGTTAAAATCTTAAACTTTATATGATTAATATAATAAGTTGTTAAATCTAATAGGATTAGTGCGCTTAAGGATTTGATATTAGGTTTAAATAAAATGTATCACCATTAAAAAGAGTATTTAACTTTTATAATAAAAGAAAATTTTCTTATTATGATTATTCGTTTTTAAATTTTTATAAATATTAATAAAAATTTAAAAAAATATGAATTATTTTTTTAAAAATGGTTAATATATAACTACACAATTAATTGCGTATCTAAGCACACTAGATAAAAGCTCGGATTGCCGAACCTTTTGCTAGTACCTATTGGGTGTTTAGAAGACGAGATATTTTATCATATTAGATAGTTCACCTAGGCTAAAACTACCTCATTTTAATCTATGGCTGTTAGCTAATAAGGTCAAAACCAATAGATGGCTAAATGCTAAGAAGCAAGTATTATCTAATAAAAGTCAAAAAGAGGGAAAAGCATATAGCTTTGTAAAAGGCAATAGATTTGATGGTTACACCATTAAATCCATTGTCTTTTATTTTGTTTTTTTATTGTAATCATATTATGCATAAAATTTGGTATGATAGTATAAATAATATAACCAAAAGGGGAGATACTTATGAAAATCAAAATAGGATTATTAGCACTAGTACTTAGTACAATATTAGTAGGATGTTCAGATGCAACAATAGAAAATAATGATAGTACAAATAAACCTAGTATAGAAGAAAACAAAGATACACATAAAGATAATAAAGAACAAGAAATTAATAAAGAAGGAATAGAAAATAGTGATAAAAATGATAATAGTATAAATACAGAAAAAGAAGAACCTATTGAAAACCTAGAAGAAATCAATAAGGAAAATATAAATATTGAAAATTATAAAGGAGAAATAGATTTTAAATTATACACATTTGACTCTGAAGATAATGATAAAAGGATAGTACTAAAAGATATACATAATATAGATAAAGACGATACGCTAGAAAACAAAATAAATGCTTTATTATCATCTTTAAAGAAAGACTATTTTAAAGATGAAAAAGCAAATATACAATTAGAGTCAATAAATGATGGGATAGCTACAATAAACCTAGTAGATGAAAATTCTTGGAGACAACACTTCCAGGGTTCAACAGGTGGATATATAAATCAAAAGACAATAGTAGAAACACTACTACAAAGAGATTATGATGGTGAGTGGATAAAGGGTGTGAATGTTTTAATAGATGGTAAAAAACAAGAAGTTTTTGATCATGCATCATTTGAAGAAATTTTTTATAGATAAACTAAAAATATAATATAGAGGATAGTTAGCTAGAAGTTAACTATCCTTTACTTATTTTTATTATTTATGTATAAAATATGGTAATATTATAAATAGAACAACGTAGAGACTTATTTAAATTTAGCCTAGAAGAAAGGAAATAAATATGAAAAAAACATTGGTACTAGCAGAAAAGCCTTCAGTAGGAAGAGATATAGCTAGGGTATTAGGATGCAATAAAGATAAAAATGGATATATAGAAGGAAGTAAATATATAGTAACATGGGCGCTAGGACACTTAGTAACGCTAGCAGATACAGAAAGCTATGGTCAAAAGTATAAATCATGGAATATAGATGACTTACCAATACTTCCAAAATATTTGAAAACAGTAGTTATAAAAAAGACTAGCAAACAATTTAATACAGTAAAATCTCAAATGATAAGAGACGATGTAGGTGAGATAGTAATAGCTACAGACGCAGGGCGTGAAGGAGAACTTGTAGCTAGATGGATAATAGATAAAATACAAGTCAAAAAGCCTTTAAAGCGTTTATGGATATCGTCAAATACAGATAAAGCTATAAAAGATGGATTTAACAAATTAAAAGATGCAAAAGAATATGACAATTTATACTACTCAGCAATAGCTAGAGCAGAAGCTGATTGGATAGTTGGTATAAATGCAACTAGAGCACTCACAACAAAGTATAATGCACAGCTTTCTTGTGGTAGAGTACAAACACCAACATTAGGAATGATATATAAAAGAGAAAAAGAAATAATAGAGTTTAAGCCAAGAAATTATTATGGAATAAATCTAAAATCCAATAAAGGAAATTCAGATATTTTATTTACTTGGATAGATAAAAATAATCAAAGTAGTAGTTTTAATGAAGAAAAGATAGATAAAATAATAAACAAAATAAAAGGAAAAGATTTAAAGATAATAAAGGTAGATAAAACTCTAAAGAAAAAATATTCGCAAGGATTATATGATCTAACTCAATTACAAAGAGATGCAAATAAAATATATGGATATTCTGCTAAAGAAACGCTATCTATAATGCAAAAGCTATATGAACACCATAAAGTACTTACATATCCAAGAACAGATTCTAGATATTTAACATCTGATATAGTAGAAACCTTAAGAGATAGAGTTAAGGCTGTTAGTATAAGTGATTACTCTAGAGTATGTAATAAAATACTAAAGTCTAATATAAAGGCAAATAAATCATTTGTAGATGATAAAAAAGTAACAGACCACCATGCAATAATACCTACAGAAGAAAGAGTATTTTTAGGTGAGTTAAGCGACAAAGAAAGAAAAATATATGACCTTGTTGTTAAAAGGTTCTTATCAGTACTTTGCCCTCCATTTGAGTATGAACAAACGTTAATAAATGCTAGTATTGAAGATGAACACTTTATATTTAAAGGAAATAGAGTGATAAATCTAGGATATAGAGAAAACTATAAAGACTTAGATGATGATGAAGATTATGGCGATGTAATAGTAGTAAAGGAAGGCGAAATTTTAAGTATATCAAATATTAATAAAACTATTGGAAAAACTAATCCTCCATCATATCTAAATGAAGGAAGCCTTCTTACTCTTATGGAAAAAAGTAATCTTGGAACAGTAGCCACTAGAGCAGATATAATAGAAAAATTATTTAATACGTTTGTAGTAGAGAAAAAAGGAAAAGAAATACATATTACATCAAAGGGTAAACAATTATTAGAATTAGTACCAAATGAATTAAAAACACCAGAATTAACAGCAACATGGGAAACTAAGCTTACAGATATATCAAAAGGAAAGCTTAATAAAAATGTATTTATAAATGAAATGAAAGAATACTCAAAAGATATAGTTAGAGAAATAAAGGATAGTGATAGTAAATTTAAGCATGATAATTTAACCAAAAATAAATGCCCAGAATGTGGAAAATACATGCTTGAAGTTAAAGGTAAAAGAGGAAAGATGTTAGTATGTGAAGATAGAGAATGTAATACTAGAAAGACTATATCCCAAACTACTAATGCAAGATGTCCAGTATGCCATAAGAGATTAGAACTTCGTGGAGAAGGAGAAGGAAAGACTTTTGTTTGTAGCTGTGGGCATAGAGAAAAGTTAAGTGCCTTTAACAAAAGAAAAAGTGAAGAAAAAAATAAAGCATCTAAAAAAGATATTAATAAGTATCTAAAAAATCAAAACAAAAATGAGGAAGTATTTAATAATCCATTTGCAGAGGCTTTAGCTAAGTTAAAGAAATAGTATACTAAGTGTAGATATTAAAGAATTTATAAATTATTACCTATAGTAAATAAAGCATCTTACTATGTTTAGTAAGATGCTTTATTTTAATTTAAAATAAAAAACTTGTAAACGTGTAGAAAAATAATAAAAAATATTGTATACTAGGTTTTAGTACTAGGTAACAAAGGAGAAAAATATGAATAAAAGCAATAAAATAAGATTAAAAGTAATAGGATTGTCTTTGACAGTATTTATAGGAGTATCTACATTTATAGGATATTTAGTTTATGATGGTTCGGTAGGTTCTAGTCAGAAAATAAAAAATGAAGATGTTGTAGAAGTATTTTCAAGTAGAGAAAATAAGCCACTAGAAAGACTTAAAAATTATGAAAATGAAGATGTATTTATAGATTCACCAGAAAATGGTTATAAAATAGAAGCTAAGCTTATAAAGTCAAACATAAAAACAGATAAGACTGTTATATTAGTTCATGGCATAGAAAGTTATTATTATGAATATCTAGATAAGGCATATGAGTACCTAGAAAAAGGATATAATGCAGTTATATATAATCAAAGACATACAGGAAATACTGGAGGATATGATTATACATTTGGACTATATGAAAGATATGATTTAGAAAATGTAGCTAAATTTGTAAATGAAAGATACCCTAATGGATTACTTGGGGTACATGGACATTCAATGGGAGCAGGTACTGCACTTATGCACTCTAGTTTAAATGAAAAAAATAAAAATGTAGACTTTTATATAGTAGATTCACCATATCATGAAATGGCTGATGCAATAAGACTTGGAATAGAGGCTGAAAATATACCACTACTTCCTGTAGGATATGCAAAATTTATGGGAGATATATACACACAAGTAAAATCAGGATTTTCTTATGAAGATGTAAAACCTTATAAAGAAGTTCAAAATATAACTACTCCAATGTTCTTAATACATGGAAAAGAAGATAAGGTATGCTCACCACAAAGTAGTAAGATAATATATGAAAATATACCGCATGATAAAAAAGAATTATGGCTTATAGATAATGTTGGGCATGTAAACGGATATGAAATATTAGGAGATGAATATTTTAATAGAATATTTAACTTTATAGATAAAAATGTAATTAATAATGGATAATACAAAATGTAGGAATTATAGAAAGTAATTCCTACATTTTTATATTTTACAATATTGACTATATCAATATTGTAAAATATAAAAAAATGTTAAAATAGTAAGTTATAAACACATATTAAAATTAATATATAAATAATACAATAATAGGAAAAGAGTGATTATTATGGGTAATAAAAAATCAACGAAATATACAACATATGCTTTATATATTTTATACTCAATATCTCTTATATTATTTTTTAAAAATGGTGAAATAAGAAACATAGGTATAGCATCTTTTTGCTTGATAGCTACAATAGCGCTTCATAAGATAAATCAAAAGAATAAAAGGCTTATAAATGACAATTTATATTTAGTATTAGCCTTATTTATAATGATATCTTCTTTATTAGGTTCTTGCTATGATTTTTACGACATAAATCATTATGATGATTTTTTACATGTTTGGTCAGGTCTTATAAGTTGTAGTGTAGCATATTCATTATTGTTATTTTTTAATGATAACAAAATAAAATCTATAAGCAAAATATTTATAATTATATACCTATTTATGTTTAGCATGGGGGTAGCGAGCTTATGGGAAATAATTGAATTTTTATTAGATACTTTTATAGGAACTAATATGCAAGTAGGTGGGCTTAAGGATACAGTTATAGATATGATAGATGCTCTAATTGGTTCTTTAGTTATGATCCCTATAATAATGAGTAGTTATAAGAAATTAAATCTTATTAAAGCAAAAAAAAATTCCTAGATATCTAGGAATTTTTTTTTTATTTTATAAATTGCTTAAGGTAGTTATCCATAGAATCACAAACTTTTTTAGCATCTACAACAGCTTCTATAACAGTCTTAGCTCCATTTGTAACATCCCCACAGGCAAATACACCTTCTCTTGTAGTTTGGCCAAACTCGTTAGTCATTAAAAGTCCATTATTTTTAGTATCAAGACCTTTATTGTTTATAACTATATTGTTTTTAGGAATTTGACTAATAGCTATTAATATACTATCACATTCATATAGCTTTTGACTTCCTTCTATAGAAACTAAAGACTCAGTGCCATCTTCATTTAATACAACTTCAGTATCTTCAAATATTATACCTTCATCAACTATTTCAACAGGGGCCTTGAAAGTTTTAAATAAAACACCTTCATTTTGAGCTTCATGTATTTCATGCTTTGTAGCACTCATACTATCAAAGTCTCTTCTATAGAATATTTCTACACAATCTGAGCCAAAGTATTTTGCACTTCTAGAAGCATCCATTGCTACATTACCAGCACCTATTACTATAACCTTATTTCCAAGGTCATAACTTTCAGGGGATCTTAGATAGTTAATAGCATAGTGAACATGTCCAAGAGATTCACCTTTTATATCAAGTCTTCTTGGATTCCAAACACCAGTACCGATAAATATAGATTTATATCCATCCTCAAATAGTTTAGATAAAGTAACTACAGGACCTATAAGCGAGTTTATTTTTATTTTAACGCCTAATTCTTTTAGTCTTTTTTCTAATAAATCAATATTAGTTCTTGGCAGTCTAAAAGATGGTATACCATAAGTTAATACTCCACCTATTTTTTCATTTTTTTCAAATATAGTAACATCGTAGCCTCTTAAAGCTAAGTTAAGTGCAACTGTAATACCAGCAGGACCAGAACCTACAACAGCAACTTTAACACCATTTTGTTTTGGTTTTTTTAGAGTTATATCTTCTAAATATTCGCTAGATATTTCATGTTCAATATCATGAAAACGTACAGGTTCACCTTTTATGCCTTTTATACAATTACCTCTACATTGGTTTTCATGTGGACATACTATGGCACATATTGCTGATAAAGGATTATTTTCAAATAGTATTTTACCAGCTTCTTTTATTTTACCATCCTTGTATAGCTCAATAATTTGAGGGATTGGAGTATTTATAGGACAATTATTTTGACATCTTGCATTTTTACAATTAATACATTTGTTGGCTTCATTTAAGTTTTTAAGCATTATATTACCACCCTTTATTATATTATGATATAAAATATGATGTACTAAATTATATTAAAGGTATATTATATATAAATATAAAGTACACTAATTAACTCGAAATAAGTTATATTATGTTATATTATAACAGAAAAAAGGATAATTATATACAGAAATTATTACATGATACCCAAAAATCTGTGTTAAATAATTAATTAATAAAATTATAGAATTAGTTTACTAATAACGTATATTTTAGTAATATATTATAAGGCATAATACATATAATATCGACAATTTTAGGGAGGAAAAGTGTTGTTAAAGAAATTTATAAATAAGGTAAAACATTTAGTAGAACAAAATAAAGATAACTCAAAAATACATAAAAAAGATAAAGTAGTATATAAAGAAGAGATTGTAAAACCAGATAAAAATAATAAAATAAGTGAAATAAAAGAAGTTAAAAAAGATGGAATACATAATGAAGATAGGACTTATAATGAAAGTAAAGAACATAAAAAAGAAAAAATTGAAAATAAAAGTATAGAAATTGTTAGTGAAGACGATAAATGTTATATAAAAGATATAAAAATAAAAAGAGGTATGTCTATTAAAGCTATAGATGTATATACAAAAGAAGAGAGAGTTTTTAAGACACATAAAGAGTGTGCTAAAAATCTAGGAATTCCTATTGAGTATATAAAGGAAAACCTAAAGTATGGATATACTGATTATCTAGGAGGAGCTATAAAGTATTTAAGTAAAGAGTTAAATCTTGAAAAAGAGTATGAAAGTTATTTGGATAGTAATAAAAAGCCCTCTCAGATTTTAACGATATTAAATAATAAAATATTTACTTCAAAAATATCAAAGGAAAAAAGAGAAGAAATATTATGTAGTGATAAATTAGACCCTGTGAAAATGCACTATATATTTGAGTGTATAGATGAAGAGTATGATGAGTATTTTAATAAATATAAATCAATAATTAAAAGAGGGGGGAAAAAGAAAGTAGAACTTATAGACACAAAAGGAGAAGTAATAGAGATATTTAAGTCTTTAGATGAATGTGCGAATCATTTAAAAAAAGATAAAAAAGAAGTTGTTAAAATGCTAAAAGAAAAAAATACAAAAGTAGGTAGATATGAAATAAGATATAGTTTAAGAAATATTTAAATTCATAATAAATTCATAAGCACTTCAATTACCATTCACTTATATATACTAAAATAATTAATGACAGAAATAAGAGTATATTACTTTATTAAATTTTAATTTTATTTACATTTCAAATAATGTAAAATATAAATAGTTATAAAAAATAGGTATTAGGGAGGATGTAAATGTCTGAAGATAAGAAAATAAATAGTTTAGATGAACATGAAATTGAAAATGAAAAGGGAGAAAAAAAAGAAGTAAAGCCAGCTAAAAAAAATAAAGGAATAGTAAAAACTGCTATGATAACTTCATTAGTAGGTATATTATGCATAGGAGTAGGATTTACTACAGGAAAAAATGTTGGAAGAAAGTTACCAGCAACACACAAAAATTATAGCGATAATAAGGTAATAGCAACAATTGGAGATACTAAAATAACGGGAAAAGAACTTGAAAAAAAGATGGAACCTTTATTTTATATAAATGGTAAAACAGAAATGACGGATGAACAAATAAAAGCTTATGAAGATAGCATGATAGATTATATGACTACAACAGAAGTATTATATTTAGAAGGTAAAAAGGATGGTATAAAAGCTACACAAGAAGAAATAGATGCTGAATATAAATCTTTAATGGAAAGTATTAGTAAACAATTTGGAATATCAGAAGAAGAATATATAAATAAATTTGGAATAAGCAAGAAAGATTCTGAAAAAGATTTAGAAAAAGAAATTATAGCTACTAAATATATAAAAAAGGCTTCAGAAGTAAGTGATAAAGAAGCTAAAAACTATTATGATAAAAACAAAGATGAATTCTTAAAGGTTAGAGCATCTCACATACTTCTTAAAACTACAGATAAAGATGGAAATGATGTAAGTGAAGATGAAAAGAAAAAGATTAAAGAAGAAATAGATAAAATACTTAAAAAAGCCCAAGTTGGAGAAGATTTTGCTACATTAGCAAAAGAATACTCTGAAGATAGTAGTAAAGATAATGGAGGAGACCTTGATTTCTTTACAAAAGGTCAAATGGTTGAGCCATTTGAAAAAGAAGCATTTGCTTTAAAAGTAGGTGAAATAAGCAAAGAACCTGTAGAAACTCAATTTGGATATCACATAATAAAAAAGACTGATGAAAAGCAAGAAAACTTTGATGATATAAAAGAAGAATTAAAGTATAAGCTATCATATGAAAAACAAAGTAATGTTGTCGATAATTTAATAGAAAAGTATAATGTCCAAGTAAAAGATAGATAATATTTTGCTACAGATATAGGTATTCCTAAATCTGTAGCTTTTATTTATTGTAAAATTTTTTATTAAATTATAAAGTTATACTTAAATGCAAGAATGATTAGAGTTTAACTTTATGGATAATAATCAAATATGATAATAAAAAGTGCTTTAAAGGGATTTTAGTAAACATATGGAATTAATATAGATATTAGTACACTAAGATTTAATCATAGATAAAATGAATTGTCATAAAGGATGTGGTTAAATGAAGAAGGTTAGTAAAAATAGCAAGTGGTTATTCATATTAGTATCTTTACCTATATTAGTATTTTTGCAGTACTTTCTTTTTAAATTTGGAGTTTTAAGCCCTATTGTAAGAGGTATAGAACTTAAAGTAGTAAATGGAGATTATGTTACAGATATAGATGAATATACTATAAAATTAAATGATAAAGTTAAATTATCTAGTGGAGACTATATTTGTATACCATCTTATGCAAAAAAACCTGATATTTGGTTTAACGTATTAGATAGTAAGAATATTCTAGAGATAAAAGGAAATGAATTAATAGGTAAAAAAGAAGGAATATCAACAATAGGTGTTATGAAAAATCAAAGAGTGCTAAGGAAAGTCAACATAAGAGTTATAGATCCGAAAGTTGAGGATATAACATATAGTGTTGATAATAATTTAAAGTATGTAGGAGATAGTGCTACTATAACATCAGAAGTTAAAGTAGATTATGACAAATTTAAAGAAAAAGAAAAAGTATTTTATGAGAGTAGTAATGAAGATGTTATAAAAATAGATGACAATAAAATAAAAGCTGTGGGTGTAGGTAGCGCTAAAGTATATATAAAGTCTAAAGATATGGTAGAAACTTTAAAGTATAATATACAAGCAAAGATTGCAGAAATATCTATAAGTAGCACTATAGAAGTAGGACTTGAAAAAAGTAAAAAGTTAAAACCAGATATAATAACTATGCCTGTTGGACTTAAACATCCTAAGATAAGATATGAACTAGTGGAAAATAAATTAGGAGTAGATAGAAATATAAGTCTTGATAAAAATACAGGAGTTATAACTGGAATAAAAGAAGGAAAAGAAAAGATAAGAATAATCTGCGGTGAAAAAGAAAAAATAGTAACCATAAAAGTTAGTAAAGAGTCAGTTACAAGCAACAAAGTAGAAAATATAAAAGCTTTATATGAGATAGTAGATGGTAAACTTTTAGTTAAATTATCTTGGGATTATATAAATGATGTAAATGAATATTATATATATTTAAAAAATAATTCATTAAATTATCCAGATTTTAATTTATACGATTCAATAAAAGTACAAAAGGATAAAATGGATTCAAATACCGTATACAAAAATATAGAAATAGATTTAATAAATGGTAAAATACCAGATATAAGCATATATGTAGCTGGTAAAACTAAATATGGAATGACAAATCCAAGTAATACTATAAATATAAAGCCAATAGATGAAGATATACAGAATGTAGAAGTTAAAAATCTAAAAGCATCTATAGATAGTAATAATAATTTAGCAACACTTACTTGGGATAAATTAGATATAAAAAATGTTAAATATAGTATTTATGTTAAAAACAATTTAAATCAAGATGAAGGGTTTACACTTCTTGAAAGTAATATAGAAAGTAATAAATATACAATAAAACTTTCTGATGAAAATGTAGACCTAGAAGTTTATGTAAAGGCTAACAAGGATGATAAATATTCAAAACATAGTAATATTGAAATTATAAAAAGAAAAGTTAGCGATGAAGATGTAGATATAGAAGAACCAGTAATAAATCAGTAATAAAAAACATATAAGTAGATATACTTTATTAGAGGAGAGATGGTTTTGAGAAGAAGATATGAACAAATAAGTAGTGCTTCAAAAGACTTAGCAGAAGAAGCTTTTAAGTCATATGCAGGCAAAAGAGACTACAAAAGAGCCATTGAAATCTATTCAATATTATCTACGTATACATGTATCCCAAAAGATATATCAGACTTTTCTAAGAATATGTTATCTAGGCTTAGTAAAAAAATCGAAGAAAATTCATAAAATAAAAGGAGTGGTTACCCACTCCTTTTATTTTTTTATATCATTTACTAGTTCTAAATATCCACTTGGATGGAAATAGTATATATCACTAGTATTTTTATCAACAAAATATCCAATATCTGTTTCTACATCTGGTAAGAATACATATCCTTCAAGATTTTTAGATTTTAGATATTCGAATTTACTAGCATCTCCTTGATATATATAATCTACTTTATCATTATATTTTATAAGAAGGTTTTTAGCATCTTCTTTAGTAAGTTCATGTTGATTATTTGAAATTGTGATAGCAGGTTGAGCAAAAACAACTTTTTGTAAAGGTTGTTGAATAATTAAACAACCACATAAGATAGATAAAACTATAATTGCCTTTTTCATAATACACCAACTTTCATAAATTATTTTAATTATATAAATATTATTTCTATAATTAAATATTAACATAATTATCAAAATATAATAGTTACACCCCTGTTACTTATGATTACAATATCGTAATTAATTTATACATAAACAGTAAATATATAAAAAATGAGTAGCATATGCTACTCATTTTTTATATATTTAGTTGATTTTGTTTATAATCAAAAAATTTATTAAGATATATCTTTATAACACCCATTATAGGAACTGATAAAATCATACCTGGTATACCAAAAAAACCGCCACCAATTGTTACAGCAAGTATAGTTAAAAATGGACTAAGCCCTAGCTGACCACCGACTATTTTAGGTTCTATAAAGGCAATCTCAACTTGTTGAACTAGCATTAAATATACTAATGAAAATATTGCTATACTAGGGTTATAAAATATATTTATTAATACGACTGGTGTCATACCAATAACAGGTCCAAAATAAGGAATTAAGTTTGTAACTCCCATTAAAACTCCAAATAATAAAGAATATGGAGACCCAATAAGCTGAAGACCTATACCTGATATTAAACCAACTATAGCAGAATCTATTATTTTTCCTGTGAAATATTTACCTATATTTTCGTTTAAGGTACTTCCAATATCTAAAGTTAAATTACAAAACTTTTGACCAAATATTACGTTTAGAGTCTTTTTATAAAATGAAAAGAAATCTTCTTTTTCGAGAATAATGTAAAAGCATATTATAAACGCTAATACAAATTGTACAATAAATTTAGATATCGAGAATGTAGTTGAAAATACTTGTCCTAAATATCCTATTAGTAAATTACTTATTTGTGGCATAGCAGAAAATAGTTTATCTCCTACTGATTTTAAAGTATTTGGATCAACATTTTTTAAGCTATCACCAATCTGTATAAGAAAAGTTTGAGTCTTTTCAGCATATAAAGGAACTTGACTTATTATATCTGCTAAACTACTTATTAATATAGGTACTGTAATGAATATGAAAGAACCTATTATAAGAAGTAAAAATCCATATGTTATACATAAAGCAAATATCCTTTTAATCTTAAATTTATTTTCTAAGAAACTAACAATAGGAGTGAATATATATGCTAATACAAATGCTATAACAAATGGAGTTAAAAGCGAAAATAAAACTTTCAAAATACCTAAGAAGTACTGATAATTATCTATAAGTTTTATTATTATATAAGTAACTACTAATGTAAGTACGAGACTTAGATTAATTTTTTTATTTTTCAAATTAATACATCCTTTCTAATCTAATATTTTATCTTAATTGATTTAAAATAAATCAATATATGTATTATACAATAAATTTAGCATAAATACATACATATATATTATAAATATTAGAAATAGCAAAAATAAATATAGGTATAAGCATAGGGGGTGTTTTTATCGAATTTGAAGTAATTGTCAGATATAATGGAGATATTTCGTTTATGCAACAAGAATTAGGAGTATTCGTAGAAATTTTAGAATATAACTACGCCATAATAACAGCTGATAGTGCAGAAAAAATTGATGCGCTACTTAATTATCCTCAAATAGTATTTATAGAAAAACCATTTATATTAACCACTCAAGATGTACAAAGTTTTTCGAGGACTGGAATAACTAGGTTTAAAAATTTAAATAATCTAAGTGGAAAAGGAACAATAATAGGTATCATTGATTCGGGGATAGATTACAATTTAGATGTATTTAAAGATAATCAGGGAAATTCAAAAATACTTTATTATTGGGACCAATCAATACAGGGAAACCCTCCAGAAGGATTTAGAAATGGTACTCTTTATACAAATGAAGATATAAATAGTGCAATAAGAGGAGAAAAGATAATACCGGTATCTGCAACTAGTGCCCATGGAACTCATGTAGCAGGGATATGCGCTCAAATTGCAAATGAAGCTAAATTAATAGTTGTAAGAGTTGGAAATAGATCAACTGATGTTTTTTCTAGAAGTACAGAGTTTATGAGGGCTATAAAATTTGTATTAAATAAAGCATTAGAACTATTAATGCCAATTGTTATAAATATAAGCTATGGTAGTAATGAAGGATCTCATAGAGGATTATCGTTATTTGAACAATATATAGATGATATGTGTTCATTTTGGAAGAATAATATAGTTGTTGCAGCTGGAAATAATGCAGACAAAGGCGGACATAGAAATATAAACATAAAGCAAGATAGAGAAGTTGAAGTTGAATTTGTAGTAGGTGATTCAGAAAAGATACTAAATATAAATATATGGCCTGACTTTATTGATAATTTTAGTGTTAGGTTGGTAAGTCCATCTAACGCTAAAACGCAAGAAATATCATTAACATCAGGAGAAATAAGAAATATAATAGGTGCAACTAGAATAAAAGGATACTTTTACCCTATAGCACCATATTCTCTTATAAGAAGGGTTACTCTTCAAATGACATCGAATACATTTATAAATGCGGGAATATGGAAATTGGTATTTACGCCTATAGATGTAGTCGTAGGAAATGTAAATATATACCTACCAACGTCAGAGGGAATAAGCAAAGATACTAGATTTTTAGGTGCAGATAAAAATTTGACTGTAACTGTTCCAGGAACTGCAAGTAAGGTAATAACTGTTGGAAGTTTTAACTCAAGAACTGACAATGTATCTGTATTCTCAGGAGAAGGGGATATAGAAAGAAATGTAATTAAGCCAGACTTACTAGCTCCAGGAGAAGATATACTATCAGTATTACCAGGTGGGAGTTTAGGTGCCTTAACAGGAACGAGTATGGCTACTCCACATGTGACTGGCTCGGCAGCGCTCTTAATGGAATGGGGAATTGTAAATAGAAATGATTTATTTTTTTATGGTCAAAAGTTAAGAGCATTTCTTATAAAGGAAGCTAGAAGAAACCCTGTATATAGATACCCAAATAACTCTATGGGATACGGCCTTTTTGATTTATCAAATGTAGATTTGAGTAGTATGTCTCAAATGAATAATGAATACGATTTTTTATATAGAAGTAATAAAAAAAAAGCGAAAAAGCTTAGAAGACTAGAAATTCCAGACGATATAAAAACATATATTCAAATTTTTCATGGACCTGGATTTGAAGAAGAATTAAAAAAAACAAATTTAGATTATAAGTTTTATCCTATAAGTGATAAAAATGGAATATTAATGATACCTGTAGGAGAACAAAATAAGATTAGTACAATAAAACGTTTAAGCTCTTATAAAACCTCAGAACCTATAATAACAATGAACTCACTAGGAACTATAACTAGAGGGATAGAGAACGGAGTTGTAGCCACAGAGGAAATTGGTGCAAATTTTTTTAAAGATAATATAAATATAAATTTAACCGGTAAAGGTGTATTAATAGCTATAATCGATTCTGGAATAGATTACTTACATGAAGATTTTATATATCCAGACAGAACATCTAAAATATTATATTTATGGGATCAAACTAAAGATGGTAGACCACCAAATGAGTTTTATATAGGTACAGAATATACAAGAGAAGAAATAAATAAAGCAATTTTAGAAAATGATAAGTCTTTGTCAGTAGATGAAGAGGGAACAGGTACAATGTTAAGTGGTATATGTGCAGGACTTGGAAATATAGATAAACGATATGAAGGTGTAGCTCCAGATGCAGAGTTGATAATCGTAAAACTAAAAAAAATTGATGGAAATTATAATAATGCACTTGTAGAAGCTGCGATGGATTATGCCTATAAAAAAGCAGCAGAAGCGAAAATGCCTTTGGTAATAAATATATCTTTAGGAAGTAATGACGTAGTAGGAGCTACACAGAGGATATTAGCAGATACACCATTATTTAGTAGAGGGGTATGTCTTGTATCTGCGGCTGGAAATGAAGGTAATACTAGAACTCATGCTACAGGAGTGATTAATTTTAAGGGAGATGAGCAAGATATAGAATTGGAACTTGCTGAAGATGAAGAATTTCTTGATATTAATTTATGGATAAATAAGCCAGATAAAGCAAGTGTGGCAGTAATATCACCAAGTGGAGAAGTAAGTAAGTTCATTGAAGTTGCAAATTTTAATGAGGTAACGGGAAAATTTGACCTTGAAGGTACATGGTATGCAATAACTTATATATATCCAACATCGTTTTCAGGGCAACAAAAAACTATAATAAGACTAAAGGATGTGACAAAAGGTGTATGGAAGATTAGATTAAGAGGAGAATACATAAGTAATGGAATCTATAATATATATTTACCAAATAGAGCACTTATAAAACCAGGAACTCAGTTTAGAGCATCAAGTCCAAATAATACTATAAACTATCCTTCTACTTATAGTGATGTTATATCAGTAGGAGCATATAACATAATAAATAATAGCTTATGGCCATCTACTTCGAGAGGACCAACTATAAATGGTTTGTTAAGACCAGACATAGTAGCACCAGGGGTAAACATAATATCAACATACCCAGATAATAAGTATGCCACTATAACGGGAACTGCAGCATCAGCTGCGTATGTATCTGGAGCTGCAAGTTTTTACTTACAATACACATTAGTAGAAGGTTATTATAAACAAAAATCACTTACAACAATGATAAGAACTTTTCTTCAGGCAGGTGCAAAAAGAAATAAGGAAATAATTTATCCAAATGAAAGTTATGGATATGGAGAGTTAGATATAATTGGAATGTTTAATCAATTAAAATAAAGTTAGATAGGGAGTAAAATCACTGTGGAAAAATCTTATATTATAGTGTATCAAGGTAGTTTAGATGAAGTAATAAATGATTTATTAAAAAATCAAATAGAAAAATATATAATATTAAATGATAATATATTAGTAATATATGTTCCTATAGATTTTGATGAATTAAAACTAACTAAAATAGATACTATTGCCTGGTGGCAAAATTCAGCTCCAATGAGTTCATTAATAGATATAACAAATAATATGAGTGAAGGAGAAAATACTACTAGTGCTGCTGGAACTGATTATATTTATAAAAATCCGTATATAAATATTACAGGAAAAGGTATATTAATAGCTATAATAGACTCTGGAATAGATTACTTAAACCCAGATTTTATAAATTTAGATGGTACAACAAGGATAGTATCGATATGGGACCAAGAAAGTACAAAAAAAGATCCTCCAGAAGGATTATTATATGGAAGTGAATTTACAAGAGATGAAATAAACCAAGCTATAAAAGAAAATGATGATACATTAACTAAAGATAATATAGGCACAGGAACAATGGCAGCTGGAATTGCATCAGGCAATGGAAGGTTAAATAGAGAATATAAAGGTGTGGCCGTAGATAGTGAACTAATAATAGTAAAACTTAGAGAATACAAAGATAGATACAAAAAAGGTAAAACAAATTATGAAAAAACAGATTTTTTAGCTGCTATAAAGTATGTTTTAGATATAGCTAAAAAAGAGAAAAAAGAGTTAATAATAAATTTGACTGTAGGTCTTATGCCAAAATCAATAATAGAAATTACTATGTTAGAAACATTTAAAGATATAGGTAAATCAGGAATTGTAGTAGTAAGTGGTGCAGGAAATGAAGGAAATACAGATATACATTATCAAGGGGTAATTACATCTTTAGAAGAAAAAAATGATATAACTATTCAAGTAGGAGAGCAGTTAAATTTAGATATAAGAATAGTGGCAGTAGGTCCAGATAAGATTGGAGCATCAATAATATCTCCAGGGGGAGAAGTAAGCTATCAAATAATGTATTCTCCAGATTTTTTTGTATATAGAGGAAAATTTAATCTAGAAGATACAGCCTACGAAATGAAATTTACTTATCCATGGCTAGAATCAGGATACCAAGAATTAATAATAAGATTACTAGACGTTAAGCCTGGTATATGGAATGTAAGGCTTGCACCTGAATTTATAATTAGAGGTGAATATGATTTATATTTACCAAATAAAAATTTAATGTCTGAAAATACTAGATTTCTAGATCCAGATTCAGTAGCAACTATAACTCTGTATGCAACACCAGAAAATGTAATAACAATAGGTGGATACAATGGAAGGACTGATAGTCTATGGATAGGTTCATCAAAAGGACCTGTAAAAAATGGGGGGATAAAACCAGATATAATAGCGCCATGTGTTGATATAATTTCCACATACAAAGACAAGTCATATAATACAGCGACAGGTACTGGCGTAAGTTCATCAGTAGTAAGTGGAGTATTAGCATTAATGATGGAGTTTATAAAAGAACAAACTAATGAGTATGAAGAAGCATTATATACTCAACAATTAAAAACATATTTAATGCTTGGCGCGACTAAGAATGAGATATATACATTCCCAAATGTTTCCCAAGGATATGGAGTTTTAAACCTAAAAGATACTATAATTTCTATTTCAAATAACTTTGAATAAAGCGTATTTTATAAAAAATAATGCAAAAACTAAAGATGAAAAGAGGTGATAGTTTTGAATAATGAAAAATGTAGAGCATTAAGTGGAGAAAATAATAAAAGATTAAAATCAAATAGGCCAACAAATCAAGAAAGCACAGCTGCTTGGGCAAATACACAGGAACTACAAGAAGTAACTAATGTATCAATACCATCTTTAAATAATGTAGAAAATGCTAAAGAGTGGGTTGATAATGGAAGTAGATTATAATAAAAAAAGTATGCTTTAAGAATTTAAAGCATACTTTTTTATAGAGAAGATTAAAATTTTTATCTAAAAATTTTTAACAAAAATAATGGTATATACGGGGGTGATATAAATACTATGAAAAAAGACTTTAGAGTAAATTATACCTTAGTGGGTAATGTTGTTTATGGAGAAGGTTTTGAAGAAGATTTAAAAAAACTAGGAGATAAATTTAAGTTTGAAAAGATTTCAGATACCTTTGGTATATTATTTATGGAGAATTATGAAGTTAGCAATTTTGAATATCTTTTCAACTTGAAATCAATATATAGATTAGAACCTAGTGTTAGATTATCATCGTTAGTGAATATAAATAGAGGTACTTTTAATGGTGTTGTGGCTAACGAAGATATAGGGGCAAATTTTATTAAAGAAAATCCTAATTTATCAATAAGCGGCAAAGGCGTTATAATTGGTATTGCAGATTCTGGGATTGATTATTTACATCCCGATTTTATATATCCAGATAAAACATCTAAAATTTTATATTTATGGGATCAAACAAAAGAAGGAAAACCACCAAATGGATTTTATATAGGTACAGAGTATAATAGAGAGGATATAAATAAAGCAATTTTAGAAAATGATGGTTCTTTATCTGTAGATGAAGAAGGTACAGGAACTATGATAAGTGGAATATGCGCAGGATTAGGAAACTTAAATCCAGAGTATAAAGGAGTAGCAGAAGAATCAGATCTAATAATAGTAAAATTAAAGAAAATAGAAAATGATTATAATAATGGTTATTTAATAGCGGCTATGGAATATATGAATCAAAAGGCAAGACAAGAAAGAAAACCTCTTGTTAACAATATTTCCCTGGGAAATAATAGTTTGGTAGGAATTAGCTCTAGGCTTTCTTATGATAAATTGTTTTTTGAGCATGGATTATGCCAAGTAATAGGAGCAGGAAATGAAAGTAATACACAGACGCATGCATCAGGAAAATTAGGATTTAATGGAGATATACAAGATGTGGAGATAGATATAGGTGAGGATGAAGAAATCTTAAATATAGAGCTATGGGTAAATAGACCAGATAAAATTGATTTATATATAATATCTCCAAGTGGAGAGGAAAGTCAGCTTGCATTTGTTTCTGATTTTAATATTATAAGTGGACTATTCAATTTTGAAAATACTAGATATACAATATCTTTTTCGTATCCATTTTCTTACTCAGGCCAACAAAGAACAGTAATAACTTTAGCCAATGCTAAAAAGGGAATCTGGAAAATTAGATTAATAGGAGCATATATAACAAATGGAATATATAATATGTATCTAGAAAATAGAAAATTCATCAAACCAGGAACTAAATTTTCAAAGAGTGACCCGGAAAATACTATAAATTATCCATCAACATTAAATGATGTAATAAGTGTAGGAGCATACGATACTATAAATAATAGTTTATGGGCATCATCTTCAAGAGGACCTACTATAGAATCAGTATTAAAACCAGATATAGTAGCCCCGGGTGTAAATATAATAGGTCCATATATAAATAAAACATATGCAACAGGTACTGGAACAGGTATAGCATCAGCCTATACATCAGGAGCAGTTGCATTATTTCTTCAATATATACAAGTAAATGGGAATTATGAAAATAAAGCATTTGTACAAAAGATAAGAACATATCTAAGTGCAGGAGCCAGAAGAAATCAAGATGTTGGATATCCTAATTATAGCTATGGATATGGAGAGTTAGATATAAGAGGATTGTTTGAACAATTAAGGTAATTTTAGGGAGAATATATCTATATGGAAAAATCATATGTGGTTGTTTATGAGAATTTAGAACGTTTAGAGGCTGATTTAAATTTATATAACATAGATGAATATATTATACTAAATAGTCAAATAGCAGCAATTTATGTTAATGAAAGTTTTGAAGAAGAAACATTAAAAAGTATAAAAAGCATATCAGATTGGATACCATCAGTACCTATGAGTTCATTAATTAATATAACTGATAATTTAGAAAGTGGAACAAGCGTAAAAATAGCATCAGGTATTGACTATGTTGATAAAAATCCATATATAAGTTCATCAGGAAAAGGATGTATAATTACAATTATAGATTCTGGAATAAATTATCTACATCCTGATTTTTTAAACCCAGACGGTACCACAAAAATAGTATCTATATGGGATCAAGAAAGTCAGTTTGGAACTCCACCAACAGGGCTAAAATTTGGAAGTGAGTTTAAGAAAGATATTATAAATGAATATATAAGAAATAATGACCCAAGTCTAAGTGAAGACACTATTGGAACTGGGACAGTAGCTTCGGGAATAGCATGTGGTAGAGGAAACTTAAACAGAGAATACAAAGGGGTAGCAGTAGATAGTGAATTATTAGTAATAAAGTTAAGAGAATACAAAGATACTTATAAAGAAGGAAAAATTAATTATGGTTTATCAGACTTTTTAGCAGGCATAAAATATGCTATAGATATAGCTCAAAAAGAAGAAAAAAATATGATAATTAATTTAACTTTAGGTGAACGATCAAGGTCTGTAGTAGTAACTACATTATTAGATACTTTTAACTATTTAACAGTAAGTGGTGTAATAGTAGTTAGTGGTGCTGGAAATGAAGGAAATACGGATATACATTACCAAGGACAGGTAAGTAGTTTAAATGATATTCAAGACATACCAATTCAAATTGGAGAGCAAAAAAATTTAGATATAACATTAAGTGTTGCAGGTCCAGATAAAATAGCAGCAGCAATAATATCACCATCAGGAGAAATAAGCTATAGAGTTGTATATGCACCAGATGATTATATATATAGAGGCAAGTTTAATATAGAAAATACATTTTATGAAATGAGATATTTATATCCTTGGATAAAATCAGCGACTCAAGAATTAACAATAAAATTGAATAATGTTAAGCCAGGTGTATGGACTTTAAGGTTATTTCCAGAATTTATTATAGATGGATTGTACGATGCTTATTTACCAAATAAAAACTTAATCTCTAATGAAACTAGATTTATAGATCCAAATTCATTTGTAACTATAACTTTGTTTGGTGCAGTTTCAAATGCAATAACTATAGGAGCATATGATGATAAGATTGATAGTGTATGGATAGGATCATCAAAAGGCCCAGTAAGAGGTAGACCTATAAAGCCAGATTTATTAGCACCAGGGGTTGATATAATATCTCCATCTAAAAACGGGAATTATACAACATCAACGGGGACAGGAGTAAGTAGTTCTATGATAAGTGGGGTTGTAGCTATACTTATGGAATATGTATCAAGTCAGAGTACGTTTAAACGAAATTTATTATTTACAGAAGTTTTAAAAACTTACTTAATGCTTGGAGCAAGAAAGAAAGATTTATATATATATCCAAATGTAACAAGAGGTTATGGAGTACTTGATTTGCAAAATACATTTATACAATTAGCTAAAATATTAAGATGAGTAGACCTATTTTAATAGGTCTACATAAAATATAAATTATTCACTAGGAACGAGTATATAATCACCATAAGATATTTGATAATCTTTGGAAATGGTATCAGGATTTTCATTAAGAGCTACTAATCTAAAATATTCAATATTCTCAATATCAGAATTATAAATTTTTATTATATCGTCTAAAGTCTCGCCGGATAAAACTAAGTGTTTAACTAATATTCTATCTTTCATGACATTATCGTATGCTTTTTTATAGCTTAATTTAGATAGCTTTGAAAAAAATGAAACATTTTCTACAAAATAATCTTTAGCTCTATCTAGAGAAGTTATATAATTATAAACAGATGAGCGTATGATATTAGAAGAATATCCTTTATCAACTGATGGTGATATAAATGTTATTATAAATAAAAATATAAATAGATATTTCAAGCAATGCACCTCCTAGCTAATATTATTGATAAATAAATATAGTATTAAACATTTGTGATAATTATTTAGAAAATAAATTATTGACTAAAAAAATATAAGTTGGTATAATCTTTTTAAATAGTTGAAATAATATAACAATAATAGACTGTGAAGAGAAGAGTAAATATAAAAGGTAGTCATAGCGAGTTGAGGATGGTGAAAGCTCAATACGAAGTTTATATTGAAGAACATCTCGGAGTTTCTAACCGAAATCTTGAAAGAGAGTAGACTTAGACGGGAAGTCCCGTTACAGACTATAAGCAATGCTTACTAAGAGGCCAGTTTTGGCAATTAGGGTGGTACCGCGAGAGCAACAGCCTTTCGTCCCTTTTTATAGGGATGAAGGGCTTTTTTAATACAAAATAATAAATATTTTAGTAATAAATAAAATAAGTAATATAAAAAATAAAATATGGAGGAAACAAAATGCAAAAAGAATTTATAGAAATTAAAGACTTGTACAGAAAAAAAGAAGAGTATGTAGGTAAAACTGTAAATGTAGCTGGATGGATAAGATTATCTAGAGCATCTAAAAACTTTGGATTTATAGAGTTAAATGATGGAAGTTTCTTTAAGAACATGCAAATAGTAATAGCAGAAGATAAATTAGAGAATTTCAAAGAAATATCTAAATTACCAATAAGTTCATCAATACTTGTAGAAGGAGAATTAGTATCAACAGAAGGTGCTAAGCAACCAGTTGAAATACATGCTACTAAAGTAGTAGTAGAAGGAGAATCAGATTCTTCATATCCATTACAAAAGAAAAGACATACATTAGAGTATCTAAGAACAATAGCTCACTTAAGACCAAGAAGTAACACTTTCTCTGCTGTATTTAGAGTAAGAAGTTTAGCAGCATACGCTATACATAAGTTCTTCCAAGATAGAAACTTCGTGTATGCACATTCTCCAATCATAACAGGAAGTGACTGTGAGGGTGCAGGAGAAATGTTTAGAATAACTACTATGGATTTAAACAACATACCTAAGAATGAAGAAGGAAATATAGACTATTCTAAAGACTTCTTTGGGAAAGAAGCTAACTTAACAGTTAGTGGTCAATTAAATGCAGAAATAATGGCACTTGCATTTAGAAATGTTTATACATTTGGACCAACTTTTAGAGCTGAAAACTCATTTACTCAAAGACATGCATCAGAATTCTGGATGATAGAACCTGAAATATGTTTTGCAGACTTAGAAGACAATATGGAACTTGCTGAAGACATGATAAAATACGTAATAAACTACGTAATGGAAAATGCTCCAGAAGAAATGGAATTCTTCAATAACTTTATAGACAAAGGATTATTAGATAGATTAAACAACGTAGTAAACTCTGAATTTAAGAGACTTACTTATACAGATGCTGTTAAAATATTACAAGAAAGCGGACATGAATTTGAATACCCAGTTAATTGGGGAGATGATCTTCAAACAGAACATGAAAGATATTTAACAGAACAAATATTTAAAGCTCCAGTATTTGTTACTGATTATCCAAAGGACATAAAAGCATTCTATATGAGAATGAATGAAGATGGAAAGACTGTTAGAGCAATGGACTTATTAGTTCCAGGAGTAGGAGAAATAGTTGGAGGTTCTCAAAGAGAAGAAAGAGAAGAAAAACTATTAGAAAGAATAGAAGAAATGGGATTAAACAAGGAAGATTACTGGTGGTACTTAGAACTTAGAAAGTTCGGAACAGCTACTCACTCAGGATTTGGACTAGGATTTGAAAGAATAATAATGTACATGACAGGAATGTCTAATATAAGAGACGTAATACCATTCCCAAGAACTCCTAAAAATGCTGAATTCTAATATTTATATATTAAAGCACTAGACTTATGTTTAGTGCTTTTTATATTATAATAATATTTAAAAAATAAATAAAAAATTAGTTATATAAAAAAATCTGTTTAGACCATCACAATATGGATATATACATAATGTAAACAAATTAAATAGGAGGCTTTAAAATGAAAGCATTTGTAGATAAAGACGTATGTATAGGATGTGGAGCATGTGTAGGAATATGCCCAGAAGTATTTGATATGGATAATGATGGATTAGCAGTAGCTATAGAAGGAGAAATAAGTGAGGATTTACAAGAAAGTGCACAAGAAGCATGTGAAGGATGTCCAGTAAGTGCAATAACAATTGAATAGTAAAATTAAAAGCTTAGGGAATATCCTAAGCTTTTAATTTTACTATTCGGCTTTAAATCGAATTATCTACACGTTACTAAATATAAGCGAACTTTATATACAGAAAAATTTAACAAATTATCTAAATAATATATGAGTAGTATAAGTCCTAATTTAATAAAATATAGAAAAATAGATTATATTTTATGTTATAATTATTAATCATAATAAAAATTGGAGGCAAAATGATAAAGATACTTGACAATATAATGTTGATAATAGATATTTTATTAATTATATATTTTTATAACTATGCAGTTGATACAACAGATATAGTTCAAAGGCTTATAAGTTGTGCAGCTATAACTATGGAAATATCATTTATAATAAGACATATTAAGCTTATGAAATCTAGAAAAGTTAATTAATACAATGTTTTTAACAAAATATTCAGGGTATTAAATAGATAGATTAAAGATTTAAGGAGGATAATATGGCTTATATAAATATAGATAATAAAAAATTAAAAGAATTAATGAAAAAAGAGGATACTATATTAATTGATATAAGGACAAGGGAAGAATATGAAGAGAATAATATAGAAAACTCTATAAATATACCATTAAATAATTTATTATTTGAGATAGATGAATTAGAAGAATACAAAGAAAAAAATGTTATTGTTTACTGTAGAAGTGGACATAGAAGTATAACAGCATGTAATCTACTTCATATGGAAGGATTCAACAAATTATATAATTTAGAAAAGGGAATAATTGGATTGTAAACTCTAGCTTTTAGCTAGAGTTTTATAGTATACTTGATAATATGAGTATAGCAATAAATAAGTTAAATGCTTGTATTGGAGGTAAGAATGAATACAGAAGAAAAATATAGTAATTATTCAAAAGAGGATGGGAAAATCTTAAATAAAATTTCAAATTATTATAGACTAGAAATAAATAATGAAATGAATTGTTCTAAGTGCCATACTGAAAGTAAATATGGAAGTAATTATTGTAAACAATGCGGCAATGAGCTTTTTAAAGTAGTAGATAAAAACTTATTTAATATAGTAGAAAAAAGTAAATTTAATATTAATAATATAAAAAGCTATGCTAGTAGCACTAATATATTTATAACCTCTGTATCATCTATATTGATTTTATTTATTTTATCTGTAATTTTTAATGGTATGATGGATATAAGTTTAGGAAAATTAGGGATTAGTATAAGTCCACTTCATACAATGCTAGGTATGAATTTAGGTAGTATTAATATAACATCATCATCTTTAATAGGTGTAGGTGAAGTAAGCGTACATTTAGGAGTAATATCTTTATTAATAGCACCTATAATATCCTTAGTTATAAGTAATATATTATTTATGAAAAATAAAAGTAACACACCTAATGAACTTATTATAAATTCTATAGGGGTTGGAATAGTTTACGCTTTATTTATGGCAGTTATAAGTATGATATCAAAAATTGAATTAAACTCATATGATATGATGAACATAGCTACTTTACTTAAAGTAAAGTTTGCTACAACAAGTATATTTATAAATAGTTTTTTAATAGGATTTTTATCTACATTTACTATAGGATATAAAAAAAGAATAGGCAAAGAAAACATATATATAAATATATTTAAAAAAGTTATAAATATATTTATGATAGGTTACATATTAGTATTTATAATTGTTGGTATACTTACTATATCCGATAGTACATATTTATACGAGTTTGGTATATCTGAATATATGAAATATATAAACACAGGAATAGTCGTAAGTCAATTGTCTGTTTATATGTGGGGATTTGCAAATTTAATTCCTATGGTTATAGGTGATTATACAATATCTATATTTAATATATTAAATTCTAATTTATTTTTTGATACTAAGCTTATATTTATAATAGTATTTATATTAGTAAGTCTTATAATATTAATAGCTGGATGTAATTTAAAGAAACATTTTAAAAATAATGATAAAAATGTATTACTTATATTTAGTATAATGTATTCTTTTGTTATGGCATTAATATCTATGTTAAGTAAAATTGATGTTGGTATGGGAATGTTAACTACAAATGTAAATAATCATAATGTTATTACATTTGGACTACCTATTATAATTACAATTATAAGTTCATTTATATATAGCTATATATTAGCCTTTATAGGATATAAACTTTATAACTTTGAATAAGTATAGTTGGAGGATAAATATGGAAAATATACAAGAGAAAATAGAAGGTGAAGTATCAAAGATTAAAGATAAAATAGAAAAGAGTAAAAATAAAGTAGACTTAATAAAAGAAAAAAATAGTATAAATAAGATTATAAATGAAAATCAAGAATTAAAATCAAGGCTATTTTTAGATATGGGGATATTAATTTATGATAAAATAAGAAAAAATGAAATCGTAGATACTGATTTTGATGAGATAAGTAATGAGATAGTAAAAATAGATAAAATAATATATGAAAATATGAAAATAATAGAAGCTTTAAATAAATCTATGGAAGAGAGTATATGTGAATGTGGAAACACAATAAGTAAAGGTGCTAAATTCTGTGCAGAATGTGGCAAAAAAGTAGAACTTAAGCTAGAAGAAAAAGAATATATAACTTGTGAAATATGTAATATGAATATAGATATAGATTCCATATATTGTACATGTTGTGGAAATAAAATAAATTAAAAAATAAGCATCACGTAAATTTTACGTGGTGCTTATTTTTTATTAATATAAATTGCATATAGATATATAATTATATAGGGAGGGGATATTATGAATGAAGTAATAAATACTATAAATAAAAGAGTGTCATTAAGAAGATACAAGGATAAAATGATAGAGAAAGAACATTTAGATTTAATAATAAATAGTGCAATAAAAGCGCCAACAGCAGGAAATATGATGATGTATTCTATTATAAAGATAACAAATAAAAATACTAAAGAATTATTAAGTAAAACTTGTGATAATCAGCTATTTATAAAAAATGCACAAGTAATATTATTATTTTTAGCAGATATGAGAAAATGGTTTGACTATTTTAATATATGTGATGTTAAAGATATAAAATCACCTGGAATAAATGATTTTATGTTAGGAGTAAATGATGCTATAATAGCATGTCAAAATGCAGTTTTAGCGGCTGAAAGCCTAGGTATAGGAAGTTGCTATATAGGAGATATTATGGAAAATTATGAAAAGCATAAAGAAATATTAGATTTACCAAGCTATACATTCCCAGCTTGTATGATAACACTAGGCTATTATCCTGATAATTTTAAAAAGATTTATAGAGATAGATTTGAAAAAGAATATGTTGTTTTTGAAGAAAAATACCAAAGATTAAATGAAGATGATTTAAATAAAATGTATAAATATAAAGAAGAAAAAATGATAAAAAATAACCCCAAAAATGCTAAAAACTTTGGCGAATTAATATACAAAAATAAAATTAGTTCAGAATTTTCAATAGAAATGGATAGGTCTATAAAAGAGTGGATAAAAGATTTTACTGGATAATTTAATAAAAAATAGTTACTTAATTTAATGAAAATATACTTTATATATGATAAACTATAATAGTATTTTGAGTTATGGAGGGAGCATATGGGAAAAGACAGAAAAGAAAGAATATCAGACGATACTTTTAGCATAACTATGGAATTAGAAAGACCACTAATAATAGATCAGATAAATAAGCATACTGAACAAAAGGAAAAAGAATTAAGAAGAAAAAATATCAAAAGAAAAATACTTATAACAATCGCTATAATATTAGGCATATCATTTTTAGGATTTTTTATATGGATAGGAAATACATATGAACCAGGAACATTGGCAAAAGAAGCGTTAATAAGTGATAAGAATGTAGAAGTTAAAATAGATAAAAATATAGTGTTTACTCCAAAAAATAAGGATGTAACTAAAGGGTTTATATTTTATCCAGGAGCTAAAATAAATCCAGAAGCTTATGCACCAATATGCAAAGAGATAGCAGAGGCTGGGTATGAAGTAGTTATATTAAAAATGCCACTTAATATAGCTTTTCTGGGAGAAAATGAAGCTAGTAAAGTAATGAAGGAATATAAAAATATAACACATTGGGTAGTAGGAGGACATTCTTTAGGGGGAGTGGTTGCTTCAAGCTTTGCAGCTGAAAACAACTTAGTAGATGGAGTTGTATTACTTTCATCATATCCTATGACTGATAAGTTAAAAAATATGACAAAAGACGTAGTGTCTATATGGGGAAGTAAGGATGGTGTAGTAAACTTTGAATCACTAATAGATTCTAAAAAAGATTTACCTAACAATACTACTTATGTAGAAATAGAAGGTGCTAATCATTCCTATTTTGGAGATTATGGACTTCAAAATGGAGATAATGAAGCATTAATAAGTGAAAAAGAGCAAATTAACAAAACTGCTAAGAGTATAATTAAATTCTTAAAAGAGATAAATTAAACAAAAAATACTATAGGAATCCTATAGTATTTTTATTTTTACATATTATTGTAAAATTTATAAAAACCTACGTCACTAATTTTAGTAGGATTTATATCCTTTCTAAAAGCATTTATAAACCACATAACATCATTTTTTCTTATAGATTTAAACAATATTAAAAATATAAAATAAAACAAAATAACTAACAATACTTGTGGTATAATTAGAGTCTTTATATTTGTAACATCAAAAATATATTTTACTATAGTAGCAGATAAAGTAACGGATATGGCTGGTTTTAAAATCCAATCACCTATAAGAAAATCAAGTTTTGTAACTTTTAATAGTTTATTTATACTTAAAGTTGCATTTAGTAAAGTACCAACAAATAATACTAATATAAAACCTTCAATACCCTTTTTAGGGATTACAAAAAATATTAATGCAATTCTAACACTCATATCTATAAGGTTATATTTTAATGTACTAACTTGTTGGTCAAGAGCATTTAAACTACCATCAACAACTCTATCTAGATACATAAAAGGTATCAAAGGAGCAAGAATTCTCATCATATCTCCAACTTTAGCGCTATTATATATAGTAATGCCCATTTCTTTAGAGTATATAATAAAAAGTCCTGATGCAAACACTGCTATCATAAGTGTAAATTTAAAAACTCTAGATATTATACTATTTACTCGATTAGTTTGATTAAGTGCTTTAGCTTCGGCTATTTCAGGTATTATTAGCGTAGAAAATGAAGCTAAAAATATAGATGGAAAGCAGAGAATAGGAAGTACCATACCCTTAATCATACCAAATATAGATAAAGAAGCAGAAGTAGTAGAACCAAATTGTCTAAGAGCATTTGGTATTAAAATATCTTCTAAAGTCCTAAGGCCTGTTTGTATATAAGCGCTACAAGCAATAGGAAAAGCTATTTTGGAAATAGTCAATAAACTACAATTAGAACTAGTACTATCAATGCGCCTAAATCCGGATTTTTTTTCAAATAAATATAGAATGTAAGAATAAACAGCTGCTAGTATATTAGCCACAGTCATAGCTATAGCTACTAAAATACAAGTATAATCAAGACCTTTAGGCAAATATAAACCTAAAAAAGTTATTATTATTATCATTGATGAAGATACTTCAAGAATATCTGAAGTTATACTTTTTACAATTTTTCTCATTCCATAGAAATATCCATGAAGACAAGAGCAAATACCGATAAAAGGTAAACTTAAAGCTAATATTTTTAGAGGGAATATAGTTCTTTCATCTCCGATAAATTTTATAGCTATAAACTCTGAACTATTGTAAATTACAAATGTAGTTAAAGAACTGAAGAAAAGACTATATACAAAGGCTCTATTCATAATTTTTTTTATATTAGCTCTGTTATTTTTTCCAAGTTCTTCAGCTATAAGCCTAGTGGTAGTTACTCTAATACCAGATATGGCAAAAGTAGAAGTCATTATATGAATACTCATTATAAGTTGATATAACCCCATACCTTCAGCACCAATTTCATTAGAAATATACACTCGAAATCCAGTATTTATAAATCCCAGTGTAACGGTGGTAAACGTTAAAATAAACGCATTTATTAAAAGTTTTCTTCTTTTAACTATGTTCATAAAATTTATCTCCTCATTAAGTTAATATATAGTCTATAAAAATAATTATATTAATATAGACATGTATATATATATGAAAAATTAATAGTAAATATTATCTATTAATAAAATTAAAAAAAAAGCAAAAATTAATAGTAAATATAAAAGCTGATAAGGAGAATAGATATGAGAATAAGGCTAGGATATGTTGCTATAGCACTTAATTTACCAAAAGTAACTTCATCAAGTACTCTTACATTTAAAAGATATTCTAGTATGAATAGTGATGAAGAAAGATTGAACAAATTAAAAAAAGTAACATATTCAAATATAATTGATTTAGAGAAAATATTAAAATATAATATAAAAAATAATATACACTTTTATAGAATAACTTCAAATCTTATACCATTAGCAACTCATCCAGAAGTTATGTGGGACTATAGAAAGTATTTTAAAAAAGATTTTGAATATATAGGTAAGATCATAAATGATAATAACTTAAGAATTGATATTCATCCAGACCAATTTAATGTAATAAATACTGATAGAGAAAGTGTATTTTTAAATACATCTAAGAATTTAACTATGCAAGCTAATTTTTTAGAAGATATAAATTGTAAGGATGCTAAGATGGTTATTCATATTGGTGGAGCAAAGGGAGGAAAAGAAAAAGCTATAGAAAGATTTATAACAAATTTTAAGAAACTTCCAGGTATAGTTAAAAATAAGTTAATCTTAGAAAATGACGATAAAATATTTACTGTAAAAGATGTTTTGTATATATGTAAAATACTGAATTTACCTATGGTTTTAGACATACATCACCATAATTGTAACAATAATGGTGAAAATATAGATAGATTGTTAAATGATATATTTAATACATGGAAAAATGAGAAACTGCAACCTAAGATACATTTTTCTACGCCTAGAGAATTTGAAAATGATAGAAGACATTCTGATTATATAGATGCTAAAGAATTCTTAAAGTTTATATATTTAATAAAAGATAATGTAAATAAGGATGTAGATGTAATGATAGAGGCTAAGAAAAAAGATTTAGCATTACAAAAGTTAGTAAGTGACATAAAAGATTTAGACAAATTTATAGTATTTGAAGATGAAAGTACTATTATATTATAAGATAAGGTTATTTTCTTAATATAAAAATAGTGTTTTAAATATAGAATAATTACTATTATATAAAAAGACATCTTAAAATTTAAGATGTCTTTTTATATAAAACGACTAACCAAAAAGTTAGCTATAGATTCATATGGTATTTTTTCTGTTTTTAATAAACCTTGTACAACTAAACCATCTATTATAGATACCAATAAAAAAGAAAGAGCTTCTGCATCTTTTTTATTAGTTTTTATAAGCTCTGATTTAATGGTATTTCTCCATTCAATATATTTAAGTTTTATTTCTTCTCTTAAATCATCATTACTAGTTATAGCTTCACAAAGTATATACATGTGAATTCTGCCTCTTCCTTCAATAGTTGATATTTTATCCATTATAAGATTTATCATTTGCTCGTTAGAAGCATCAGAATCTATATTACATACGCAATCAAGAGCAGCATTTGTAATAGCCATTAAATGCATGTTGGCTATATCTGATATTAAATCATCTTTAGAAGAATAATGATAATACAAAGTTCCTTTACTTATATCAACAGCTTTTGCTATATCTGCTAGGCTTGTATTTTTAATACCATTTTTAATCATCAAATCTGTTGCAGTAAGCAAAATATTTTCTTTCATATTATTTGGTTTCATGTGATATCCCTTTCAAATACTACTATTATAACAAGTAAATTATAATATCATAAAATTTTATTGTCAATAAATCATATAATTGAGAAGATCTCAATAATATATTTTAACTATTGACTTTTATATATAGTAAATATACAATGAAAATATAAATCAGTCAACCGACCGACTGATTTATATTTTTAATATTATGGTGAATTTAAAAATAATAAAGTGAGGAAAGATCTATGAAAAGGGTAAAAATAATAACAGATAGCTCATGTGATTTAAATAAAGATACAATAGAAAAATATGATATAGGCATAGTAAAACTTAATGTTTCTTTTGGAGAAGATGTTTATGAAGATGGAGACATAGAAAAAAGTGAATTTTATAAAATGATGGATAATTCTAATGAACTTCCAAAAACTTCTTGTCCATCTCCTGAAAAGTTTGTAAAGCATTATGACTGCAAGGAAGAGGAAATTTTAGTACTTACATTAACATCTAAATTATCAGCTACATACTCAACAGCATTGCTTGCTAAAAATATGTTTTTAGAAGAAAACAACAAAAAGATTGAAATAATAGATACATTAAATGGCTCAATTGGTCAAGGATTATTAGTTGTTAAAGCATGTGAATTAGCAGAGGAAGGAAAATCCCTTGAGGAAATAGTTACTGAAATTGAAAAATTAAAAAATGAAGTTATATTTTTTGGAGCACTAGATACTCTAGAAAATGCTATAAAGGGAGGAAGAGTAAATCCTTTAGCTGGAAAAATAATAAATGCTCTTAATTTTAAGATTATAATACAGGTAATAGATGGTGTAGTTAAACCAGTAGATAAAGCAAGAGGAGATAATAATTGTATAAAAAAAGTAATAGATAGTGTAAGTAAATATATAAATGATGATAAAAAATCATTAGCAATAGCACATTCAAATTGTATAGAAAAAGCAGAAAAAATAAAAGAGATAATGAAAGATAAATATGATTTTAAAAATATAACTATAAGTGAAGTTGGATCAGTTATGGGAACATATACTTCAAAAGGTGCAATACTTATAAGCATATTATAGTAGCTCAAAATATAAATAGTATTAAATAAATTAAAGGACTTACTCATATGAGTAAGTTCTTTTTTGTTTTATACTCCTATAAAATTGTAAAAATACTATTTTTAGGGGGGAGCATATGGAAACTTTAGATATTAAGATAAATAAAATGAAACAATATATAAATACTAAAGACATAAGTGCTATAAACAAACTAAAACTTAGTGTGATTAAAGATAATAATAAATACAATTTAAATGAAGATGATTTTAAATATATTGATGAGTATAATTACTATGTTAAATTTTTAAGAAATTTAAAAAGGTATATAAAATCAAATGATAAAAAAATATAATAATTAAAGAATATAAAGATAATTTAGATAGACTAATGTATATTATCATTAGTATAGATATAAATACTATATCTGTAGGAATACCTGTGAATATACAAACATTAAGTGGCAGTAAAAACAAGGCATATATGGAATGTGTATACTATCAATACAAAGAAAGATCTAGTTTATACATAAATAATTTTAGAGCTATTAAATCAAAAAAAGGATATGGTAGAAAAATACTTATTAATTTAAAAGATATAATTAGGGATATTAATAAGGTACTTAAAGAGAATAATCTAAAGGAAGTAAAAATTATAGAAGGTCTATTAGTAGCAGATGAGAATATTATAAGTGAAAAGGATTTAAGAAACTTATATAAAAAATATGGATTTATTATAGACAATCAAAATAATATATCTATTAACCTATAGAAAGATTGATTACAAATAAAGTTTTTTATAGGTTATAATATTATTTATACGAACTTAAGTGGAGGCTAAAATGATTAATAAAACAGACTTTTTAAATAGTTACAATATAAGTGAAGATTTTTTAATCGAAAATAGCATAAATTGGAATAATTTAGTAGATATATATGAGGACTTTAAAAATTATAGAAAAAGTTATGAAACGCAAGCTGAACTAATAGCAAATATATTAAGGGCACATAAAAAAGTACACTCAGTTAAAACTAGGGTTAAAGATGAAGAGCACTTATTAGAGAAAGTAATAAGAAAAACACCAGACAGAAGAAAAAAGTATGGAGAAGATTTTAATTTTACTGTATCAAATTATAAACAAGAAATAACAGATTTATTAGGAATAAGAGTTATACATATATTTAAGGAAGATTGGGAAGAAATACATGATTTTATAAGCCTTATGTGGAGTGTTAATGAAATAGTAGCAAATGTTAGAGAAGGGGACAATACTAAGCAGTTTGAAGAATTGGGTATAGAAGTATGCTCAAGAATATCGGGGTATAGATCAGTACATTATCTTATAGAATCTTACCCTACAACACAAAGGGTTATATCGGAGATACAAGTTAGAACTATATTTGAAGAAGGTTATGGAGAAATAGATCATCAACTTAGATATTCATTAAGCGAAATACCAGAGTTATTAGAACAAAATTTAATGTTATTAAATAGGATAGCAGGAAGTTCTGATGAAATGGCATCTCTTATAAATATGTTAAGTAAAAGTTTCGATGAAATGGACATAAGAAAATGTAGACTAGATATAAAAAAAGAGAAAATGTTAGCACTAAAAAAGAAAATAGAAATTAATAAAGAAATGAGTGACATTAAAAAATTAGAACTTATAAGAGATATAGATGAAATTTTAAGGTAATAAAAAGATACAAGTTTTAACTTGTATCTTTTTATTTAAATATATCAGATAGTTCAATGCTAGCACTATTTAAGTTAGAAGGTATTTCTAAATCATCATCAGTAGTTAATGTAGAGTTTATAGGTAATGATACTATAAAAGAGGATCCTTCACCTAATTTTGAGTTAACACTTATAGTACCTTGGTGAAGTTTTACAAATGATTTAACAATAGAAAGTCCTATTCCACTTCCTTCATTTTGTCGTGTAAATACACTATCTATTTGAGTAAACTTTTCAAATATTTTATTTAAGTTAGCTTCATCTATACCAACACCATTATCTTGAACTATAAAATTAAAATTATTTTTATCTGCAATTATTGTTGCAAATATATATTCTCCTTCACTTGAGAATTTTATAGCGTTTGAAAGAAGGTTTAGTACTATCCTTTCAATTTTTTCAGGATCAACACACATGTTAAGTTCTTCTACATTAGTGTCAAATATTATATTTAGTTTCTTAGATTTAGCATAAGGAATTACAGATAAAACAGTATTTTCTATAAATGATATTATATCTATATTTTTAAGTTTTAAGTTATAAAACCCACAGTCAAACTTAGCTACGTCGATAACATTATTTATAAGTCTAATGAGTCTATTTGAATTTTGAGAAATAATATTTAAGTTACTAAGTATTTTATCATCATTATGTAAAGTTTCTTTAGACAATAATATACTTAAAAGTTGATTAGCTGATGAAATAACAGTAACTGGTGTCCTAAGCTCATGACTTATATTAACTATAAAATTACTTTTTGCAATATTAGCATCTTCAGCAATCTTTTTAGATTTATTTAATTCTTCTTTGTGTTTTAAAGTTTTATGGGTATGTATAAGTAAAGCAATTATTATACATACTAGTCCAATTAAAGTAAAAGTAACAGGAAAAATAAGTTCCTTATACTTTTCAAAAAATGGAATAGGTTTATTTATTATTATTGAGTTTTTTGGAAGCTTATTTTCTTGTATATTATATTTAACTAAATTATCATAATTAAAACACCATACATTAGCCTCATCACTGGTTATAAGTTGTTTTGTATTTACTTTATCATCTAATATCGATTTAAGTAATTTACTTGCAAGAGTAGATTGTTCATAATGACTTACTACTTTCCCACCAACCATATTATCATAAAGATTATAGTTTAAGGTTGTAAACATAGGTGCATCTATATACTTAGAGATTGTTTCAACTGATTCATATATATATAAGTCTTTAGGTGAGTTAATTATATATGGATGTAGATACAAAACAACATCTTTATTTTTATCTATATTAGATAGCTTAGATAAAAAGGATTCATCAATTTTATCGGGTATTACAATATTTTTATAATTAAAATTTTTGTATTTAGATTTAAAGCTATAAAATTCATCAATCTCTTTTTTATACTTACTTTCATCACCACTTATTAAGATTAAGTTTTTATTTTCATTAAATAAATTATGTATTAGATTTAAATTTTCTGATATAGATGGATTTTCTATAACACCCCCATTTATATTACTCTCCATTGCCCTTTTTATATTATCTTCATCTGAAATACCAAGAAATACCACAGCAGTATTTTTAAATAACTCTAAATTATTTAGTGCAAAATCTAAAGCAGCATCGTCCCCGAGAATAATGCCATCATATTTTCTATAATTTTTAGTTTTAAATTTTATTAAATTATAGAAATTTTTTCTGAATTCTTCATCATTAAATTTTTTTATATCCATATATTCTATTTGAACTTCGTAGTTACTATCGATAGAATCACAGATACCATTTAATTGGTCATCAAATGTTATAAAACTTGGAGAGTATGAACTGATGAATAATACATTTTTTGTTGAAATTGCATTTGTATTTGTGGTATTTAGACAAAATAAAACTATTAATGTAGGTAATATTAAATACCTAAAATTATTTTTAACTTTATTCAACATTTTTATACACCCTTTTGAAAAAAATTGTAATTATATAGAAATTATAGCAGAAAAAAGTATAAATACCTACATCAAAAATAGAAAGATATTTTATAACACATATATAAATAATTGAAATAATATAAAATTATATATCTAATAAATATATTTGATAAAAAAGGAAAATAGGGTGCAAAAGTTAAATTCTTAAAAGTATGTTGTAATTTTAAGAAAAAGTTTGATACAAAAAATTTTTATATTATAAAATAGATATTTAGGTGGAGGGGCTATGCAAAATAATATATATAAAGAAGTTATAGAAAAAATAATAGAAAGCATAGATGAAGGTATACATTTTATAGATAAAAATGGAAAAACATTAATATATAATAATGCTATGGCAAAATTAGAACATATGAATAAAGAAGATGTATTAAATAAATCTTTCAAAGACGTATTAAAAAATATGGAAATAAAAAATAGTACGCTACTTAAGGTTATTAGAAATAAAAAAGAGATAAAAGATAATGTACAAAAATACTTAAACAAAGATGGAAAAGAAATAACTACTATAAATACGACAATACCAGTTAAAATTAATGGGGAGCTAATTGGCGCATTAGAAGTTTCAAAAGATATGACTCAAATTCAAACATTATCAGAACAGATTATAAAATTAAATGATATTAAGGAAAATAATAGAAAAAATAAGACAAAAGAAGGATATAATTTTAGCGATATAATAGGTGAAAGTGAATGTATAAAAAAAGCAATTAACATATCAAAAAAAGCAACTAAAAGTGATGCAACAGTATTTATATATGGGGAAACAGGAACAGGAAAAGAACTTATAAGTCAATCTATACACTATGAAAGTAAAAGAAGAGATAAACCATTTATAGCACAAAATTGTGCGGCACTTCCCGAAAGCTTATTAGAAGGAATACTATTTGGAACTGTAAAAGGAGGATTCACAGGTGCAATAGATAGGCCAGGTTTATTTGAACAAGCTAATAAGGGTACAATACTTTTAGATGAAATAAATTCTATGCCACTTCAACTTCAAGCAAAGCTACTTAGGGTGCTTCAAGAAGGATATGTAAGAAGAGTTGGAGGAACAAAGGATATACCAGTTGACGTAAGGGTAATAGCTACAACTAATGAAAATCCTGTAGATATATTAAATGAAGGAAAACTTAGGAAAGATTTATATTACAGATTAAATGTAATTTATATAGAAATACCACCTCTTAGAGAAAGAGGTGAAGACATTATATTGCTTGCAAATAAATTTATAAAAAAATATAATTATAAATTAAATAAAAACTTAATTGGTATATCTGAAAAGGGAGCTAAGGTACTTAAAAATCACTTTTGGCAAGGAAATGTAAGAGAATTAGAAAATACTATATACTCTAGTATGAGCCTTATGGAAAATGAAGATGTTTTAGATGAAGATATGATAAATATAAATGAATATAAAACCAATTTATCAGAAAATACATATATAATAGATATAGGCTCAAAGCCTTTAGATTGGATAATAGGAGATATAGAAGAACGATATATACATGAAGCTTTAGAAAAATCGGGAGAAAATGTAACAAAAGCAGCTGCTATACTTGGAATAACAAGGCAAAACCTTCAGTATAAAATGAAAAAATATAATATAAGAATTAATAGATAGTATAAGAGCAAAAAATTTTGCAGTACATGCAAAATTTAATGCTCTTTTTTTTTATTTTCAAACCTATTGATATATATCATTTGTATAAGGTATCAACAGTTTTATGATTAATATAAAATTCTTGCATGTAAAAAAGGAAAGATACCCTATGTATAAAAAATTACGAGGGGAAAAATAGATAAATTTTTAAAAAATAGGAAAAATTAAAAAATTGGCATTACTCTTGCTTTATATATAAAGCATAAAAAATAAATATAAGGGGGAAGTATATATGAGAAATATAAAAGTTGGAATATGGGGATTTGGAGCAATGGGAAGTGGAATGGCAAAAATGTTACTTAAAAAAAATGGAGTAGATATAGTTGCAGTTTGTGATATGCATCCAGAAAGAGTAAATAAAAGTGTATATGATGTACTAGGGTGTGAAAGAGGAGAAAGGCCAGAAGTTATAATAAAGCCTGATTATAAAGAAGCTTTCACTGATGAATGTGCAGATGTTGTGTTACTTGCAACTGACTCATTCACTAAAGGAGCATTTGATAAGATAAAATACATATTAGAAAGAAAAATAAACGTTATATCAACAGCAGAAGAAATGTCTTATCCAAAAGCACAAGAACCAGAATTAGCTGAAGAATTAAATAGGATAGCTAAAGAAAATGGAGTAAGTGTACTTGGTACAGGAATAAACCCAGGATTTGTACTTGATTTACTAATACTTGCTTTAACTGGAACTTGCGAAGAAGTAGAGTATATAAAGGCTGCTAGAGTAAATGACTTATCTCCATTTGGTAAAGCAGTTATGATAGAACAGGGGGTTGGAGTTACAAAAGATGAATTTGAAAATGGAGTTAAAGATGGATCAATAGCAGGTCATGTAGGTTTTCCTGAATCTATAAACATGATAACACATGGTATAGGATGGAATTTAGAAAAAGTAGAGGAAACTAGAGAACCAATAATGAGTAGTGTATATAGAAAGAGCGAGTACGCTGAGGTAGAAGCAGGAAATGTTGCAGGTTGTAGACAATGTGGATATGGATATGTTGATGGAAAAGTTAAAATAGAAATGGAACATCCACAACAAATATTACCTCACTTAGAAGGGCAATCAACAGGAGATTATGTAACTATAAAAGGTACTCCAAATATAAATTTACAAATAACTCCAGAGATACCAGGAGGGATAGGTACTATAGCAATGTGTGTAAATTCTATACCACATGTTATAAATGCAATACCAGGACTTAGAACAATGCTTGATATACCTGTTCCAAGAGCAATAATGGGCGATATGAGAGAATTAGTTAATTTAAAAGAAACTGTTAAGGCTTAAATATAAATTTATAAATAAAGAATATAACAAACCAATACTAGTAAATTAATTTTACTAGTATTGGAAAAAAAGGAGAGTAGATTTATGGATGCTAAGCGTGGAAATTGGGTAATAATTCACAACATAGTATTAGAATCTAGCCAAAGGGCGCCACAAGTTCCAGATGATACAAAATTACATCCTCTTGAAATGTGGGTTAAAGGATTTATAGAAGAAGATGCTAATATTGGGGAACTAGTCAATATAAAAACTATAACAGGAAGAAATGTAAGTGGAAAATTACTAAAAGTAGAACCATATTATGAACATGATTATGGAAAGTGTATACCAGAATTACTTCAAATAGGTTTACAGGCAAGAAATATACTATTTGGAGGTGAAGAAAATGAAAGATAATAGTTATAGTGCTGTAATGAGTAGAAAAAATGAAATAATGAAAAATGCAATAGGGATAGACTATACAAAGTTTGAAAACGAAGGAATATCCTTTGATTATGAAAAAATGATGAAAGAAACAGGATATTCTTTAAGCGAAATAGAAAAAATCCAAGGAAATTTCGCAGTAGGAAATACTCCATTAATAGAGCTTAAAAATATAACTAAACTTGCTAGAAAAGTATCGCCAAAGGGAAAAGGTGCAAAGATATTTGTAAAAGATGAAGCATGTAATGCATCTGGAAGTTTTAAAGCAAGACGTGCAGCAACAGCAGTATATCATGCTAAAAAGATGGGATATAAGGGAGTAATTGCAGCAACTAGTGGAAATTATGGAGCAGCAGTTGCATCTCAAGCAGCTATGCAAGGCCTTAAATGTATAATAGTTCAGGAGTGTTATGACAGTAATGGAATAGGTCAGCCTGAAATAATAGAAAAAGCAAGAAAATGTGAAGCCTATGGTGCAGAAGTTGTTCAATTAACTGTAGGACCTGAGTTATTTTATACATTTTTAACATTATTAGAAGAAACAGGATATTTTAATGCATCACTTTATTCTCCATTTGGGATAGCTGGTGTTGAGACATTAGGATATGAAATAGCTATGCAGTGTAGAGAAAAATTAGGAAAAGATCCAGATGTAGTAGTATGCACTAATGCAGGGGGAGGAAATTTAACGGGAACAGCTAGAGGACTAAAAAAAGCTGGGGCTACAGATGTTAAAGTAGTAGGTGCAAGCGTCAACCTAAAAGGACTTCATATGGCTAGTGATACTCAATTTAATAAAAAATCATTTACTACAGGGCACACTGGGTTTGGAATACCATTTTGTACTTGGCCAGACCGTTCAGATGTACCAAGATCAGCTGCAAGACCACTAAGATATATGGATAGATACTTAACAGTAAGTCAAGGGGAAGTATTTTATATGACAGAACTACTAGCACAACTTGAAGGTATAGAGAGAGGTCCAGCTGGAAATACATCTTTGGCAGTAGCATTTAGTTTAGCTAGAGAACTAGATGAAGACCAAATAATAGTAGTTCAAGAAACAGAGTATACAGGAGCTGGAAAACATATAAATCCACAACTTACATTTGCGCGTGAAAATGGGATAGAAATTAAGTTCGGAAATCCACAAGATGAAGTTTGTGGAGAAAATTTAATATTACCATCACATCCAAGTATGATAAAAGCAGTTGATTTAGACATGAATAAGATAAAAAAATCTTATATAAAAAATGCAATAAAAAATAATAATGTAAGTAAGTTAAATAATGAAGATATAGAATTTTTAGCTAAAGATTGTAAGTGCGATATAGAGTTTGTAAAAAATGTTGCTAATGAAATACTAGTTAAAGGGAAATAGCCTTACATACTAATTATTTCACTTATCATGATTAGTTAGTATAGAGTATAAAAAACTAAAAATTAGGGTTTAAAATTATAATATAGAGATTCGTAAATAGAAAGTAATAGAGAATAGGGGGAGACGTATGAAAAAGAGAAATGATGATTTTAATGAAAGAAGAGCTCATCTAGCAAATTTAAGTGATGAAGAATTAAAGAATAGATTTTGGAGCTTAGCAAGTGAAATAGTTGAACCGATGATAGAACTAGGAAGAAAAAATACCACACCATCAATAGAAAGATCAGTACTACTAAGAATGGGATTTTCTTCTTTAGAAGCTAAAGAAATAGTAAATGGTGTACTTGAAAATGGACTTATAGGAAAAGGTGCGGGGCATGTTGTTTATAAATTTTCCAAGGAAAAAAATATAAGTGTTCGCGAAGCTGGTCTTATGCTTATAGAAAATAAGTATTGGGATGAAGCAGTTAGTTTATTTGCGAAGGAGGGAGCACAATGTTAAAAGAAAATAAAAAATTAGATATAGAATATATATTAAAAGATCTAGAAAATTATAGACCAAAAAGAAGAGGCTGGACATGGAGAGAAAATGAAAAAGATTTAGAAATGGGACCTTTTAAATATAAGGATTGTTCAGCACCTTTAAAAGAAAGTGTAGCACTTCCTTCAGCTAAATACTTTAATAATATAGACCCTCAACCTAATGCAGTTATAACAACAGAAATAGCATCAGGAAGATTTGAAGATGATATAAGAAGAATGAGAATGGCAGCACATCATGGAGCAGACCATTTAATGGTTATAAGAACGGCTGGTCAATCTCACTTTGATGGATTAATAGAAGGAACACCACAGGGAATAGGAGGAGTTCCTATAACAAGAAAGCAAGTTAGAGCACAAAGAAAAGCTCTTGATTTTATAGAAGAAGAAGTTGGAAGACCAATAAACTATCATTCTTATGTAAGTGGAGTTGCAGGACCTGAGGTTGCTGTAATGTTTGCAGAAGAAGGAATAAACGGAGCTCATCAAGACCCACAATACAACGTATTATATAGAAATATAAATATGATAAGATCATTTGTTGATGCTTGTGAAGCAAAAAATATAATGGCTTTTGCTAATATGGCTCAAATAGATGGAGCACACAATGCAAATGCAACAGCTAGAGAAGCTTGGAAGGTTATGCCTGAACTTATGGTTCAACATGCACTAAACTCAGTATTCTCAGAAAAAGTAGGAATTAATAAAGACAATATATGCCTATCAACAGTACCACCAACAGCACCTCCAGCACCATGTTTAACACTAGACCTACCTTATGCAGTAGCTTTAAGAGAGTTATTTAGTGACTATAAAATGAGAGCACAAATGAATACTAAATATATGGATTCATCAACTAGAGAAGCAACAGTAACTCATGTACTTAACTTATTGACTTCAGTTTTAACAAGAGCTGATATACAATCTACTATAACTCCAGACGAAGGAAGAAACGTTCCTTGGCATATGTACAACATAGAAGCTTGTGATACTGCAAAACAAGCACTTGTTGGTATGGATGGACTTATGGATATGATAGAACTTAAAAAAACAGGTCCACTTAGAGATAAAGCAAGAGAGTTAAAAGAAAGAGCAGTATTATATATGGAAGAAATATTAGAAGAAGGTGGATATTTCGAAGCTGTTGAAAAAGGATTCTTTGTTGATTCTGGTAACTACCCAGAAAGAAATGGAGACGGAATAAGTAGAAAGATAAGAGAAGGAGTAGGAGCAGGAAGTGTATATGAAAGAGATGAAGATTATCTAGCTCCAGTTACAGCTCACTTTGGATACAATAATGTAGCTCAATATGATGAAACTTTAGTAGATAATCCTTCTAAGTTGATAGATGGATGTACTTTTGAAGAACCAGATAAAATAATATATATAGATGAACTAGATGATATGGATAATGTAAACGTAAGACTTAAAGAGGTAGAAGAATTTAGAAATTCTACTAATATAAAGCCAGAAATGGAATGGTGTGCAGATGGTACAGTAATGCTTACTATGATGCTACCAACAGATAAGAGAACTGCTGAATTTGCAGCTATAGAATTTGCTAAGAAAATGAATCTAGAAGAAGTAGAAGTTATCCACAGAGAAGTTATGCATAGTGCAGAAGGAACTAGAATAGAGTTGAAAGGTAAAGTTCCATTTAGCATAGATATAGCTAAACTTGATATACCAGAAGAGCAAAAGGTAATGACAGATGATGAAATAAGAGAAGATATAGAAAAAATGCCTATGAAAATCGTTTGTGCAACAATAGGAGAAGATGAACACTCTGTTGGACTTAGAGAAGTTATAGACATAAAACATGGTGGTATAGAAAAATATGGTATAGAATGCCACTACTTAGGAACATCAGTGCCAGTTGAAAAATTAGTAAATGCAGCAATAGAGTTAAATGCAGATGCTATACTTGCATCAACTATAATAAGTCATGATGATATACACTACAAAAATATGAAAAAATTACATGAATATTGTGTAGAAAAGGGAATAAGAGATAAGGTAATGGTAGCAGCAGGAGGAACTCAAGTAACGCCTGATATAGCAGTTGAAAATGGAATGGATGCTGGATTTGGAAGAAGTGATAGAGGGGTTAACGTAGCTACGTTCTTAGTTGAAAAAAGAAGAGAAAAATTAGCACTAGAAGGAAATAATTAAACATGAAAGTAGACGTATTAGTTGCTGAAATAGGCTCTACAACAACTGTTGTAAATGCCTTTTTCGGCATACATACAGACAGTCCAAAATTTATTGGTCAAGGTCAAGCACCAACAACTGTATTTGAAGGTGGAGATGTAAGAAATGGACTAAATGGAGCAATAGATGATTTAGCTAAGAAGTTAGGAGTAGACAGTATAGAATATAATGACTTTTTTGCTACATCTAGTGCAGCAGGCGGTCTTAAAATGACTGTTCATGGACTTGTATATGATATGACGGCTAAAGCTGCTAAAGAAGCAGCACTTGGAGCGGGAGCTGTTATACATAAAGTAACAGCGGGAAAACTAAGAAGAACAGATTTAAAAGAAATAAAAGAGATAAGTCCTAATATAATACTTATAGCTGGTGGGGTAGACTATGGAGAGCGAGATACTGCAATTTATAATGCAGAATTAATAGCAGGACTTAATCTAGGAATACCTGTTATATATGCTGGAAATATTGAAAATATAGAAGAAATAAAATTAATATTTGAAGATACAAACTATAAGCTATATATAGTTGACAACGTATATCCTAAAATTGATTATCTAAATATAGAACCAACTAGATGCGTCATACAAAATGTATTTGAAGAACATATAACTAATGCGCCGGGTATGGAACATATAAAAGAATTAGTCAATTCTCACATAACACCAACACCAGGGGCTGTTATGGAGGCATCAAAGCTACTTAGAAAAAATATAGGAGATTTGATGGTTATAGATGTAGGAGGGGCAACTACTGATATACATTCTGTAACAGAAGGAAATGATGGAATAAGTAGAATACTTGTAAATCCAGAACCAATAGCTAAAAGAAGTGTTGAAGGTGACTTAGGAGTTTACGTTAATATGAGAAATATAGTAAATACCATAGGAAAAGAAAATCTACAGGAAGAATTAAGTGATATAAACTTAGATGAAGTTATAGAAAATTATTTACCAATACCGAAAACTAAAGAACAAATAATTTTAGTAGAAAGACTTACTAAAGAAGCAGCTCTTCGTGCCACTAAAAGACATTCAGGAATTATAAGGAGTATATATTCTACTAGTGGTAAAAGTAGGATAGCTGAAGGTAAGGACTTAACAGAAGTTAGATATATTGTAGGAACTGGTGGTGCTTTAACTAGGCTTCCTAACAGAGTTGAAATAATGAAAGAAATACCTAAAAACAACAAAAATAAGGACTTATTGTTTCCAAAAGAAACTGTAAAGGTATTAGTAGATAATGACTATATAATGGCATCTCTTGGAGTATTATCTAAAAAATACGAAGATGCAGCTCTTAAGCTTATGTTAAAGAGTTTAAATTTTAAGGAGGAAACTTTGTGTATCCAAGATTAGAAATAAATATAACTAAACTTAAACACAATGTATGTAGGCTTAAAAGTATATTAAATGAAGAGAACTTAAAAATGGCTATAGTAACAAAAGCATATTGTGCAATTCCTGAAGTCGTAGAAGAAATAAGTAACGAATATGTAGATTATATAGCTGACTCAAGAATTAAAAATTTAAAGAAACTTCAAAGTCTAAAACTTCCTAAAATATTACTTAGAATACCAATGATAAGTGAATCAAAAGAAGTTGTTAAATACTCAGATATAAGTTTTAATTCTGAAATAGAAACTATATATAGATTAAATGAAGAAGCTAAAAACATTAATAAAGTTCATAATATAGTTTTAATGGTCGATTTAGGGGATTTAAGAGAAGGATATTTTAATGAAGAAGAGCTATGTAATGTAGTAGATAACGTATTAAACCTAAAAAATATAAAACTTATAGGGATAGGCACTAATTTAACTTGCTATGGAGCTATACTTCCATCACAGGAAAATTTAGGAGGGTTAGTAAAAATAGCTAAAAATATAGAAGATAAACATAATATAAAATTAGAATTTATATCTGGTGGAAATTCAAGTTCTATATATTTACTTCAAGAAGGAAAATTGCCAAAAGGTATAACAAATCTAAGACTAGGAGAAGCCATACTTCTTGGAAAAGAAACTGCATATGGAAACTTCATAGAAGAAACATATCATGATAGTTTTAAATTATATTGTGAAATTATAGAAATAAAAGATAAACCGTCAATGCCAATAGGAGAAATAGGTAAAGATGCCTTTGGAAAAGTGCCTCATTATGAGGATAAGGGTATAATGAAAAGAGCAATAGTTGGCATAGGAAAGCAAGATATAGATATTGAATCAATATTTCCAACTGATGAAAATATACAGATAATAGGTGCAAGTTCTGACCATATGATACTAGATATAACAAATAGTGAAAGTATATATAATATAGGAGATATACTAGGGTTTGTAGTTACTAGCTATGGTGGAATATTAACAGCTTGCACAAGTAATTATGTAGAAAAAAAAGTAATATATAACTTAAGTACTCAAATACAACTTGTATAGGTAAAAAGCTATCTTTAAAGATAGCTTTTTTTATAATATTTTATATAAAAATGGCTTTTAAGTTTATAGAATAAGTATATTTATGATTTTAAAAAAATTTAATTATAACGTGAAAAGTGATATAATACTACATGAAGTATGTTTAGGAATCAAACTAAAATGGAGGTAAATATGAAAAATTCCATTAAAATTTTTAAAACAGATATGAAGAATCTAATTAAAAATCCTATAGCTCTAATAATAGTGATAGGATTATGCTTCATACCATCGTTATATGCATGGGTAAATATAAAAGCTTGTTGGAACCCTTATGAAAATACTAGTACAGTTCCAATTGCTATAGTAAATAATGATAAGGGAACGACTCTAGATGGCAAAAAATTAAATGTTGGAGACGATGTCATAAGTGAACTTAAGAAAAATAAGGACATTGGATGGAAATTCGTTGACTCTAAAAAGGGTAATATGGGTGTATTAGATGGAAGCTATTATGCAATGATAGAAATACCTAGCGATTTTTCAAAGGACTTAACTAGTGTTACAAGTGGAAAACCTATAAAGCCAACTATTATTTATAAAGTAAACACTAAATCAAATCCAGTAGCAGGTAAAATAACAGAGGTTGCTGAGGAAACACTTGTAAATGAGATTAATTCAAATTTTATAGCCACTGTAAATAAAACTTTATTCTCTTCATTAAATACATATGGAAAAGATATTGAAGATAGTAAAGATAAAATATTAGAATTAAAAAAAGCTGTGATAGGTTTAGATGAACACATGGATATTATTAATTTTATACTTGATAGTGTCAATAATAATTCTGAGAACTTAGCTACATATTTAAAAAGTATACAAAGTACACTACCACAAGTTACAGGTGGGCTAGATGCAGTATCTAATAATAATATGAATACAAGTAAAAATATAGAAAACATAAAAGATAATTTAAATAGCTCATTTAATGGTATTAAATCAACTTTAAACCAGATTAATAATGAAAATAATCAGACAAAGGATATAGTAAATAGTATTAGTCATAATTCTGGTAATATTTCAAAAGCAGATGTTGCATCAGCGATATCGCAGATAAATAATCAAATTAATAGTACTAAAAACCAAATAGATTCAATTATTAAATATTTAGAAGAATTTAATGAAGTTAAATCTAATAAAAATATAAATAAATTAATTAATGAATTAAATATAATAAAAGATGAATTAAGTAAACAGCAAGAAAACATAGGGAATCTTAAAAATCAACTAAATGGATCAATAGAATCTATGAAAGATACATTAAACTCTATAAATTCAACTGCAAGTAATTTATCAAGTAATGTAAATAATGCAATAAATTCCTATGATTCTAAGGTTAGACCAGCACTAAACAATACTGCGGATAGTTTAGTAAATGCAGCTAAAAATGCAGCTACATTAGTAGATAGCTCAAAGGGATTAGTTCAAGCTTTAAATGATATGCTAGGGTATGTATCTAAAGGGAGTAGTTTAACTGCAGAAATGTCTAAGGATTTAGACTCTAAATTAAATCAATTTAAAGATACTATACATATATTAAGTACAGAATTAAAAAAAGTTAGTGATAATGATTTAAATTCTATAATATCAATACTTCAAAGTAAGCCACAACTTATGGGAAATTATATATCTAATCCATTTAATTTAAAATCAGAACCAATATATCCTATTGAAAATTATGGATCTGGTATGGCACCTATATATACAACACTTTCACTATGGGTTGGAGGATTAGTACTTACATCACTTCTTACAACTGAAGTGGATAAATTTAAAGAATTAAGTATAAAAGAAAAATACATTGGAAAAATGATTACATTTGTATTTTTAGCAATGATACAAGGTTTTATAGTAGGTCTTGGAGATAAATTTGTACTTGGCGTTCAAACTGAAAATCTAGGACTATTTATATTTACTACAGTACTTTCATCAGCAGCATTTGCAATTATTTTATATACATTGGTTTCTCTATTTGGGAATATAGGAAAAGCAATAGGTATAGTGCTTATGGTTATACAAATTGCTGGATCTGGAGGAACTTATCCTATACAAGTAGACCCTTTAATATTTAGAATAATGCAACCATTTTTCCCATTTACATATACACTAAGCAACTTAAGAGAAGCTATAGCAGGTCCACTTTTAAGTACAGTTATGTTTAATGTGTCTATACTTATAGTGTTTGGAGTAGTAACTATACTCATAGGATATTTACTTAAAGAAAAGCTTAATAAATCAGTTAGAAAATTTGAGAAAGAATTTAAAGAATCTGGTTTATCAGAATAATTATAGAGGTGAACATATGAAAAAGATTTTTGAAATTTATTTAAGAGATTTAAAAAATATATTAACTATTAAGTCAGCCTTTATAATAATCGGAGGGCTTTGTTTGATACCATCGTTATATGCGTGGGTTAATATAGAGGCTTGCTGGAATCCTTATTCAAACACGGGAAATATTCCAGTAGCTATAGTAAATCAAGATGAGGGAACTTCCGTTGATGGAAAGTTTATAAATGTAGGTGATGAAATAGTTAAAGAGCTTAAAAAGAATAAAGACATAGGGTGGCAGTTTGTAGATGAGTGGCAAGGAAATTATCAGTTAAATGAAGGAAAATTTTATGCATTAATTGAAATACCACCTGATTTTTCTAAAGATTTGTCAACACTTACAACGAAAGACCCTCAAAAGCCAAATATTATATATAAGGCTAATGAAAAAGTTAATGCAATAGCTACTAAAATAACAGATGTTGCTAAAAATAAGTTAGTAGAAGAAATAAAAGCTAATTTTGTTGATACTTTAAATAAAGAAGCTTTTTCATTTTTATCAACATTAGGAGTTAAGTTAGAAGACAATAAACCGCAGATAATAGAATTAAAAAATGCTTTAGATAGTACATATAATAATTTAGAGAAAATAAATAATTATGTAAAAGAAGCAAATTCTCATGCAAATACACTTAAAAAGTATTTAAATAATACAAAAGGAAATCTTCCTCAGATAAAAAAAGAAATAAATAGTCTTCAAGATGTAGTAAAAAATAGTAAAAATTTAGTATTAGTTACAAAGGATAGTGTGAATAATGCATCAGAAAATATGAATAATAATATGAATACTATAAATAATATAAATACTAAATTACAAAATGAAATTGATAATTTAAAAAATATAAATGATGGTTCTTCAATTGAAAATGTAGAAAATACGATAGAGTCGGTATTAAAATTGATATCAACTATGGAAAATACGATAGATAAAGTTATAAGTGATCTTGAAAATATAAATAGCAAACATGAAAGTTCTAAGACACAAAATATAATAGATTCACTTAATACTTTAAAAACTATACTTTCTTCAGAAAAAGATAAATTAAGTGAGTTAAAATCAGTAATTGAAAGTGGTGGAACTAAAGAACAAATAGATGAACAACTTAATTCTTTATCAGAATTAGAAAATTCATTTAACAATAAGTTAAATTTAACAAATACTATATTTACTTCTGATGTATCTAATGTTTTAGATAGTGTAGGAGATGCTATGATTTCTAGCTCTTCTGATATAAACAACATATTAGAAAGTATAAATGTTATAATACCTCAAATAGATGCACTTTCTACTTATGGAATATCAAGTAGTGATGTTTTTGTAAAACAAGCAGGTAATATATCAAAAGAACTTAATAAGTTTGAAGATGATTTAGATAAGTTAGTAGAAAAAACTAAGATATTAACAGATAAAAATTTAGACAAGTTAATTTCAATATTAGATAAAAATTCAAAAGAGATAGCATCTTTTATATCATCACCTGTTAATGTTAAGACAGAAGAGTTATATAAGGCAGGTATATTTGGAGTCGCTTTAATGCCATTTTACTCAGTACTTGCAATATGGGTAGGAGCACTTTTATCTACATCACTACTTACAACAGAGTGTGAAGAATTAGCGGGAGAAAAAACTAATTTAGTTCAAAAACATTTTGGTAAAATGCTTACATTTATGACAGTATCATTAATACAGTCTTTAATAATTGCAACAGGTAATATATTTATATTTGATAAGCCTGTTAGTATACCTTTAATGTATTTATTTACTATAGTATCTTCTATACTATTTACTACAATTATATTTACATTAGTTTCTTTATTTGGGAACTTAGGTAAAGCTATAGCTATAGTTATTATGGTCTTCCAAATAGCAGGTTCTGGAGGGATATATCCTATACAAACTAACCCTAAGATATTTGAAATATTACAACCATATTGGCCATTTACTTATGCTATAGATGGATTTAGAGAAGCTATAGCAGGACCTAGCATGAGTGCTGTATATTATGATTTATCTATGTTAGCAATATTCTTTGTAATATTTATATCATTAGTCATATTTAAGAAAACTTTCCATAATATAACTGAATTTATGAATGATAAGTTTAAGGAGTCTGGTTTATAGTTATAAATAATGGTAATTATTTAACAAATAAATATTGAATAGCATTTCCATGACTAGTAAAATAATAATCATAATAAACATTAAGGAAGTGACAATATGAACAAGGATTATTATTGCCCATACTGTAAATCTAAATTAGATGTACTAGATGGATGAGGTACTATTAATTATTATTGCATGGAGTGCAATATGCTTATATCTAGAAAGAAGATATTGACTAAAGAAGAATTAGAGAATATTGATATAGAAAATAAAAATACCTAAAGGAATAATTCCTTTAGGTATTTTTATTAACATTACTATTAGTTATTATCTATTTCTCTTCTTGGGATAGTATATTGAATAGCATTTTCAATTTGCTCTAAATATCTTTCATCTTTTGGGGCAACAAATAGACAAGTATAACCTTTTTTACCAGCTCTACCAGTTCTACCAATACGATGTATGTAGTCTTCTGAAGTTTCTGGTATATCATAGTTATATACATGAGTAACACCAGTAACATCAATACCTCTAGATGCAACATCAGTAGCTATAAGATATTGTATATCTGCATTTCTAAAAGATTTCATAATTCTTTCACGTTTTGATTGAGGGATGTCGCTGTGAAGTTTAGCACAATTATACCCTCTTTGACAAAGTGCTTCATCTAAAGCATCTGCTCTTCTTTTGGTTCTACAGAAGATTATAGCTAAAAAAGGATTATCTTTATCAAGTACAGAACATAGTGCATCTTGTTTTCTTCTATCTGTAGTTTCTACAACTTCTTGATTTATATTTTCAAGTGTTATTTCTTCTTTTTCTATAGATACAACAACAGGATTAGTCATATATCTATAAGCTAATTTTTTAACTTGTGAGTTCATAGTAGCGGAGAAACACAATGTTTGACGCTTTTTAGGAACCTCCTTTAATATAGCTTCAACTTCATTTTTAAATCCCATAAATAACATTTGGTCAGCTTCATCTAGTACAAAAGTTTTTAACTTACTAAGATTTACAGTTTTTCTATCTAAGTGATCTAAAAGTCTTCCTGGTGTAGCTACTATAAGGTGTATATTTCCCTTTAACTTTTTTAATTGACCTGCTATATCTTTTCCACCATAAGCTGATAATACATTTATATTCTTACCTTTTGAAAGTTCAATGGCTTGTTCAGTTATTTGAATAGCTAACTCTCTTGTTGGTGACAATATAAGTGCTTGAACATAATTAGCGTTTGGATTAATATTTTCAAATATAGGAAGTAAAAATGCTAGAGTTTTTCCCGTACCAGTTTGAGCTTCTGCTATAACATCTTTTCCAGACTTTATAAATCCAATACTTTCTTTTTGTATAGGTGTAGGAGAGTTAATTCCCCTATTTTTTAGTACATTTACTAAATCTTTACTAATTCCAAGTTCTTCAAAATTCATTATATATTACCTCTTAATATCTTTATAATTTGAGCAACGGATTTGACCGAAATAGTTTGCCAACACGTTGCTTAAAGCATTAGTGAACGTTATATCGTTGCAACATAGAAATAGTTATCCTGAATGTCGCTTAAACGAAGTAAACTTTTTATTTATATTTTCCGTATTAATAAATAATATCATATAGTTATAATTAATACTAATAATATTATTTATTAATATAAAATATTAATGTTAGTTTTATATATTAATGGGTATTAAGTAAATGTTAGTATTTATAAATATACAGAAGATTTTATAAATTATAATTAAAGTTGATTTATTTAGATTATAGAAATATACTATAAGTATAAAATAAAATATTTGCTAGGGGTGCCGAAAGGCTGAGAGACGAAACGTTAACCCTTGTACCTGATCTGGATAATACCAGCGTAGGAAAGCTTGATAATATATTATTATATTATATATTAAATTAGAAATTAAGGCTATATTCCAATGTTGGGGTATAGCTTTTTAATTGCAAAAATATATGATATTGAAGTTAATTGAGGAGATAACAAGCTTTAGCAAATTAAATATTTAATAAATAAAAGGGAGAAGATCATATGAAAAACTACAAAATACCTACACTGACAATAGCAGGTTCAGACTCGTCTGGTGGAGCAGGTGTACAAGCTGATTTAAAAACATTTAGTGCAATAGGAACTTATGGGATGAGTGTTATAACAGCTATAACAGCCCAAAATACTAAAGGTGTATTTATGGTAGAAGATTTAAGCAAAGAGATAATTAAAAAACAAATAGAAGTTGTATTTGATGATATACGTCCAAAATCTTTAAAAATAGGTATGGTATCTAGTGAAGAAATAATAAAAGAAATAGCAAAAACTCTAGATAAATACAAACCAGAAAATCTAGTTATTGATCCGGTAATGATATCAAAGAGTGGATATTCACTACTTAAGCCAGAAGCTAAGCAAAGTATGATAGAGTATCTTATACCAATGGCCTACATAATAACACCAAATACACCAGAAGCAGAAGAAATAACAGGTATTAAAATAGACAATGTTGAGGATATGAAATTAGCAGGTCAAAAAATATTAGAATTAGGTCCGAAGTTTGTACTTATGAAGGGGGGACACTTAGACGGTGATGCTGTAGATATACTTATAGGCAAAGATATATTTAAAGTATATAAGAGTGAAAGGCTATATAGAAAAAATACGCATGGAACAGGATGTACACTATCTTCAGCAATAGCTGCACACTTAGCATTAGGATATGATATATGTGAAAGCGTAAAAAGAAGTAAGGAGTATATAACAAACGCAATAAGATATAGTTTTGATATAGGAAGTGGAGTAGGACCTGTTCATCATTTCTATGAAATAGAAAATAAGAAAATATAGTATTGGGGTAGAGAATATGTATAGTTTAATAAATAAAGTTAAAGAAATTAATCCATTAGTACTTCATTATACTAATGAAGTAACTATAAATGATTGTGCTAATATAACATTGGCACTAGGAGCGAGTCCTTTAATGAGTTTTTCATATGAAGAAGTAGAAGAGATTGTTCAGGTAGCAAGTTCAGTAGTTATAAATATAGGTACTATGAAATCTTCTAACTTAGAATTATTTTTACAAGCAGGTAAAATGGCCAATAAGTACAATAAACCTGTTGTACTTGACCCAGTAGGAGTATTTGCTACAAAAACTAGGGCAAATTTTGTAAAAAGATTATTAAATGAAGTAAGATTTACTGCAATAAAAGGAAATGTAGCTGAGATTAAATATATAGGTGGATTTGATGTTAAAGGCAAGGGTGTTGACTCTTTTGATGATGACAAAAATATTGATGAAGCTATAAAAAAGATTGCTAACAAATTAGAATGTGTAGTTTGTGCAACTGGAAAAGTAGATAGTGTAACTGATGGAAATAGAATAATTAAAATATATAATGGAACACCTAAGTTAAAGTATATAACTGGTACAGGGTGTATGTGTGCTAGCTTAATGGGATCATATCTTGGGAGTAGTGATAAAACTTTAGAGGCTATCTCTATGGGGATAATGACGATGAGTTTATGCGGACAGCTAGCTGATAAAGAAAATATATCTATAGGAGACTTCAAAGTTGAGCTTATGAATAATATATATGACCTAGATGAAGAAAAGCTAAATAAATTTGGAAAGGTTGAGGTTATATAATGAAATTTACAGATTATTTATTTGAAGAAGTTAAAAATATATGGCAAGAATACTTAGAACATCCATTTATAAAAGAACTAGGAGAAGGTACTTTACCTAAAGAGAAATTTAAAAATTATTTAGTACAAGATTATTTATACCTTAAAGAATTTGGTAAAGTATTTGCAATGTGCTTAATAAAGTCAAAGACTATAGAGGAAATGAACTTTTTCAGTAGAGCCATAAGTGCATCGATAGAATATGAAACAGCAGTACATGTTAGTTATATGAACAAATTAGGAGTACCACCAAAAATAGCAGAAACATGTAAATATGAAATAACAACAGATAATTATACTAGTTATATGCAAGCTATAGCCTTAAAAGGAAATTTAAGAGAAATTGTAATCTCTACAATGCCTTGTAACTGGAGCTATAATTATATAGGACACTATCTACTAGATAATTACAAAGAGACATTAGAAGGAAATTACTACAAAGAATGGATAGATATGTACTCTGAAGGAAAATTTGACGAGAATCTAAGGGAGTGGTTAGATTATGTTAACTATTTATGTAGAGATATAAGTAATGAAGAAAGAGAAAACTTAAAAGAAATATTTATAAAATCAAGTTTACATGAATTAGAATTTTGGAATATGGCCTATAAAGAAACTAAGGAGGGAGACTTATGTCTAGTTTAAATAATATATTAGGAATAGTTATATTAATCGTTAGTATAGGATGGTTTTGCTTGTATCTAAAAGATATGAAAAATAGAAAATTAAGCACAAAAGAAATAGTAATAATCGGTATGTTTTCAGCAATGTCTTATATACTTTCTATGATTCAATTTATAAAATATCCTCAAGGCGGGGGAATAACTTTATTTTCAATGTTACCTACAATGCTACTTGCTATACTTTACGGTAAAGAAGTTGGGATAACTGCAGGTTTAGTTTTTGCTTTAATAAAGTTAATAAGTGGACCAACAATAATACATCCAGCTCAGTTTTTATTAGATTATATACTTCCAATGATGGTACTAGGGTTAGCAGGAATATTTGGAAGAGATAAAAAATTTAATATATTTGCAGGATGCATATTAGCAACTAGCCTTAGTGTTTTAATGTATATAATATCAGGAGTATTATATTTTGCACAATATGCACCTAAAGGAATGAATCCTATAGTATATTCATGTGTATATAATATATCAAGTGCAGGTGTAGAAGGATTATTAACTAGCATATTAATATTATTTATACCTATAAAGAGGTTTAGTAAGGTTTTAAATATATCAATTAGCCAATAAATACTAAAAAATTAATATAGGAGATAAAGATGAGAGAAAAATTAAAATTATATTTAGTTACAGACTCAGATATTTTAAAAGGTAGAGATTTTTATGAGTCTATAGAAGAAGCATTAAAAGCAGGCGTAAAAACAGTTCAATTAAGAGAGAAAAAAGCATCAGGAAAAGAATTTTTAGAAAAAGCTTATAAATTAAGAGAACTTACAAAAAAATATAATGCAATTTTTATAATAAATGATAGAGTAGATATAGCAATGTTAGTAGGTGCAGACGGTGTTCATATAGGACAAAGTGATATACCATGTAGTGAAGTTAGACATTTAATAGGGAATGATAAGATAATTGGGGTATCTACTCAAAATCTAGAATTATCACTTAAGGCAAAAAATGATGGTGCAGATTATATAGGTGTAGGATCAATGTTTACTACAACTACTAAATTGGATGCAAAACATGTGAGTATAGAAGAATTAAGAAGTATAAAAGAAAATATAGATATACCAATAGTATGTATTGGTGGTATAAATCTATCTAATATATCTGCTTTAAAAAATGAAAATATAGATGGATATGCAATAGTATCAGAGATATTAAAATATGATGATATATATGGTCAAACTAAAAAATTTATGGATGTTATATAATATAAAAAAAGAAGATGCTTTTAAAAGTATCTTCTTTTTTATTATAAATTAAACTCTAAAAAGGTAATACAATTCAAGGAAATTGCCTAAAAGTGTAGAATACTTATTAAGGGTTATATTTGGGGGAGATAAGAATGAAAGAGTTTTTTAATAATTTGAGTGATAGTATATTTATATTAGATAAAGATTTTAATATAATATTTTGTAACAATAAGTTATTAGAGTATATAAATGAAAAAGACATTAATTCCTTAAACATAGATATAAGTAGTAAAGTAAAAATAGAAAAATTAGAGTTTAAAAACTACTTCGATATAGGTATAAAACTAAATACATCAAATGGAGAATTTGAATTAAGCACTAATATAACTAAAACGAAAGATAATGGTACATATATATTAGTAAGAGATATAACTGACAATAATATAGATAATATGGTAATTAATATAGATAACAATAGAAAAAGGGAGTTTAAAAATTCAGAGAAATTAATATATGATATGAGTGCTATCTTAGATGAAATAAAAAAAGACAGCGATATATATAAAATCTTAGAAAATATAGATTTAGAAGGTACTATAATTAACTTTATAGATGAAATAAAAAAAGTAGAATTTATAAAAAAGGATTTGGAGGTATTCTTAAGTATATCTGCAGATGTAATAGGAGCTATAGATAGAAATGCTTACATTAAACTTTTTACAAAAGAATGTAATAAAATAACAGGATTTAATGAAGAAGAATTAACATCAACTAGTATAATAGATAAAATATATGATGATCATAAAGAAGAATTTTTAAATATCTTAAGTTTAAAGGATGGAAATGTAAAGGTAATAGAAAATAAAATGATATGTAAAGATAATAGCTATAAATGGCTGAGATGGCACTTAAAATATATAAAAGAAAGAGATATCATAGCATTTTCTGTAAGAGATATAGATAAAGAAAAAGAAGATGTAGAAGCTAGGCAAAAATTAGAGCAAAATATATATTTAGAGTCAATGAAAAATGAATTTTTCGCAAATATATCCCATGAATTTAAGACACCGCTTAATATTATGCTTGGAATAATACAGTTAATAGATATTAATATAGTAAAAGAAAATATAAAATTTAATGATAAGATAGATTTAGAAAATTATATTAAATTATTTAAGCAAAACCTATATAGGATACTAAGATTGGTAAATAATATCATAGATATAACAAAAATAGATGCAGGATATTATGAATTAGAGCTTGGAAACTATAATATAGTAAATGTAGTAGAAGAGATAAGTTTATCTGTAACTCCTTATGCTAAAAATAAACAAATTGATTTGGTATTTGATACAAACTGTGAGGAAATGATACTTGCATTTGATCCAGAAAAAATAGAAAGAATACTTTTAAATTTATTATCTAATTCTATTAAACATACAAGTATTAATGGATGTATTTATGTGAATGTAGAAAGCAAAGGAGATAGAGTGTATATATCTGTTTGTGATAATGGAGAAGGTATAGATAGTAATAAATTACAAAGTATATTTGAAAGATTTACACAGGTAAAGAGTAATATAGCAAGTAGTTATGAAGGTAGTGGAATAGGTTTATCACTAGTTAAATCTTTAGTAAATCTTCATGGCGGAGATATAAGTGTAAAAAGTGAGGTAGGAAAAGGTAGTAAGTTTGAATTTTATTTACCAAGCAAGTTAGTAAAAAGCAAAACAAATATAAAGAAATTTATATCAGAAAATAGTAAGATTGAAATGTGTAATATAGAATTTTCTGATATATATAGATAAAAGCATCCATATGGATGCTTTTATTTTTTAGTATTTTATTTATTTACTTCTTTTTTAGGGATTGTAGCTATTTTAAATTTAATTGCTATCAAAAATAGTGAAACAATAGGATTTATTAAGTTTAAGAATGCATATGGAAGATAGGCAAAAGTACTAACTCCTAATGTACCATAGATGTAAGCTCCACATGTATTCCAAGGAACTAAGGCAGAACTCATAGTCCCACTATCTTCAAGCGCTCTTGATAGCATTTTAGGATGAAGACCTCTTTTTGCGTATTCATCTTTAAACATTCTTCCAGGTATAACTATAGATAAATACTGTTCACCAGCTACTGTATTAGTCATTACACATGTAACCATAGTTGAAAAAACAACTCCAAATGTACCTTTTGCAAATTTAAGTAAAGCTGAAGCTAAAGCCTCTAACATACCAGTTTTTTCAAGTATTCCACCTAAAGCTAGAGCAGATATTGTTAAAGAAACAGTACTCATCATATTCATTAATCCGCCTTTAGATAATAATTCATCAACTTCTGCAACACCAGTATTAGAAACAAAACCAGTATGAGCTGCACTTATTATATCTCCAACTGATGCACCTTGAAATACTATAGCAAATACAAATCCTAAAATAGCACCAAATATAAGCCCAGGTATAGCAGGAACTTTAAATATTACCAGACCAATAACCACTATTGGAGGTATAAATAATATAGGTGATAGAGTATTAAATGAACTAGCCAAAGTATCTCTTATTAAATTAATATTAGACATGTCTAATTCTTGTCCTCCATATCTCATACCTATTATACTGTAAAGTACAAGGCATATTAAAAGAGAAGGTATAGTTGAATAAAGCATATAATTTATATGTTCAAATAAAGTAGCACCAGCCATAGCAGGAGCTAAGTTTGTTGTATCTGATAGAGGAGAAAGTTTATCTCCAAAATAAGCACCTGATATTATTGCTCCTGCAACTATAGGTGCTGGAATTTGAAGACCTTGCCCAATACCTAAAAGAGCAACTCCAACAGTTCCCATAGTACTCCATGATGAACCAGTAGCTAAAGAAACTATACCACAGATAATAGTAGTAGCTGCTAAGAATATTCCTGGAGATAAGATTTTTAATCCCCAATAAATCATAGATGGAACAACACCACTAATTATCCAAGTTCCAATAAGCACACCTATTATCATTATGATAAGAATAGCCTGCATGGCCATTTTTATAGAAGAAAACATGCTTTCCTCTAATTCGCTCCACTCAAATCCAAGTCTGTAAACAGCTACTAAGCCAGCGACTATAGCTCCACCGATTAAAGGAACATGAGGAGAAGCTCCGTATTTAAATATAGATATACCTAGAAATAAAGCTAAACATACAATTGGTATTAATGCATCAACTAAGGTAGCTTGCTTTTTTTCTCTTTTACTCATAAAATAAAAGTCCCCCTTAGAAATTTATAATTTTCACTAGAAGTAAATAAAAATATGATTACAATTAAATAAAGCAAATAATATGCCAGATGTATATGATAATAAATAAAAAAGTATTATATATGTAATTAATTAGAAAATTATCTAAAAATTAAAAAAATTATAAAAATATAAAACGCGTTATTGCAAAAAAATAAGCAACTATGCAAAAAAATTTGCTGAAAAGCAAAAATTACTATTTAGATTGGTTAAACTAATTAAAACGATAAATCAGGAGAAAGATATGAATGATTTAATTCTTACGCTGCTTAATTTAAAATACATAGGAAATAAAACAATAGAATACATACTACATATTAGCAAAAGTACAAAACATAATGAAAAAGAGATTTTACATTTACTGGAAGAGGCAAATTTGAAAGGTAAAACAAAACGAATATATACGTTAGATGATATAAAAATAGCTATTAATAAAACATATAAAATTAAAGAATCTTGTATAAAACAAAATATAAAAATTGTAAGCATACTAGAAAGTAGCTATCCTGAAAAGTTAAGACACATAAATGATAGACCATTATTACTTTTTTATAAAGGAAATTATAGTGCTATGACAAATAATAAATCAATAGCTATAATAGGAAGTAGAAAAGCTAGTGTAAAAGGGCTAAAGTCATCTTACAATATGGCCTATTTACTAGGGAAAGATGGATATAGTATTATAAGTGGACTAGCTAAAGGTTGTGATGAACAAGCACATAAAGGTTGCTTAGATGCATTTGGAAGTACAGTAGCGGTTTTACCATGTCCTTTAGATAATATATATCCTAAAAGTAATGTAAAGTTAGCAAATGATATAGTAGATAATAAAGGGTGCTTAGTAAGCGAATATCCATTAGGAAGTAATATACATAAAAGCAATTTTATAAGAAGGAATAGACTTCAAAGTGGATTAAGCAATGCTTTAATAGTATGTGAGACAAATGAAAATTCTGGTACAAATCATACCATTAATTTTTGCATAAATCAAAATAGGATTTTATCTTGTATAAATATTAAGCGAAATGTAGAGATTATAGATAATAAAAATTGTATAGTTATAAATGATGAATGTGATATAAATAAGCTTAAAGAAAAAATAGAAAATGGTAATAAAAATTATATAGATAATGGTAAGCAACTAGTATTTAAATTATAAAAGTTATCTAAATAAAAACTAGAGAGGGCGTTTACCTCTCTAGTTATATTAAAGAAAAATTACTATAGTCTATCAAGACCTTGTTTTAAATCTGCTATTATATCATCACAATCCTCTAATCCAACAGATATTCTAATTAATCCATCTGAAATTCCTGCTGCAGCTCTTTCTTCTGGAGTATATGGAGAATGAGTCATTGAAGCTGGATGTTGAATTAATGTTTCACAGTCCCCTAAACTAACAGCAAGAGTGCATAATTCTAAAGAATTTAATAATTTCTTACCTGCTTCTAATCCACCCTTAACTTCAAAGGCTATCATACCACCAGGCATATCCATTTGTTTTTTAGCTAGTTCATATTGAGGGAAGCTTTTAAGTCCTGGATAATTTACTTTTATAACATTTTCATGAGTTTCTAAAAATTCTGCAACTTTCATAGCATTTTGAGTATGTCTATCCATTCTAATTTGTAAAGTTTTCATACCTCTAAGTATTAAATAAGCATCGAATGGGCTTAAAACAGCACCAGTCATATCTTTAACTCCAAATAATCTTACTTGATTTATAAAGTCTTGTTTACCAACTACAAAACCAGCTATAACATCTCCGTGACCGTTTAAGTATTTAGTAGCTGAATGAACAACTACATCTGCACCTAATTCTAGAGGTCTTTGTATGTATGGAGTACAGAATGTATTATCTACTATGACTATACAATTTTTAACTTCATGTGCAATATTAGATATAGTTTCAATATCCATTATCTTTAAATCTGGATTTGCTGGAGTTTCTAAATAAACAACTCTAGTATTTTCTCTCATAGCAGATTTAACTTCATCTATATTAGATGCATCTACGAAAGTTACATCTACACCATATCTACTTATACCATGATTTAGTAATGCAAATGTACAACCGTATAATGTTTTTGAAGCAACAACATGATCTCCTGCTTTTAAAGCAGTCCAAAGAGCAGAACTTATAGCACCTATTCCAGAAGCTGTTGACATACAAGCTTCTCCATTTTCAAGTAAAGCCATTTTCTCTTCTAATTGAGAATTTGTAGGATTTCCTAATCTAGAATATATGTACCCACCTTCTTCAAGAGCAAATCTTCTACCACCTTGTTCAGCACTATCAAATACAAAAGTTGATGTTTGGAATATTGGTGTAGTTAAAGCACCAGATACTGGATCTTTATGATGTCCTCCGTGAATAGCTTTTGTAGCAAATTTTTTCCCTCTTAAGTTTTCCATAGTAATTCCCTCCTAAATTTGATTAAATAGTAGTGTCTTACAATTTTCTTGAAAACGTTTTGTTAAGTTTTCAACATCAATATAACACTAAAAAAAATTCTTGTAAACAATATGGAATAAAATAGTAAGATTTCTATAATTTAAAATATTTAGATATAATGAAAATTAAAGAAATTAGATACCATTATTTGATAAATTAAAAACCATTAGTATAAAATAGTTGGATACAAAATTGTAAATTTTATCATGTGGTTTTTTACAAATAAGTGCTATATAATTAAATGTAGAACAATTATAGACAATAAAAGACAGAACGGGGGAATTTTTTATGCCGAAAAAGAACAATATAAACTTTGGTTCTAAGAAAAAAGGTCGCGTTGATGTTAAAAAAGTAGCATTAGTTTCAGTAGCATCAATAGTCATAATATTTGGAGGCTATAAGTTAGTCGGAGCGACAGCATCATTTATAGCTGAACAAAAGCAAGAAAAAATTGAAATGCAAAAAAAGGCTGAGGCAGAAAGATTAGCAGCTGAGAAGAAGCGTAAAGAAGAAGAAGAAGCTAAAAAGAGAATGGTCGGAGTTAATCATGAAGGTAAAAAATATACTTATGATGCATTAAAAGTGGCTGACAAATTAAAGAAATACGATTATAGCAACAATGGAGAAAAAGTAGTATTTTTAACTTTTGATGATGGAACATCAACAACAGTTACTCCACAAATATTAAAAATATTAGATGAGTACGGAGTTAAAGCAACATTTTTCTTAACAGGAGAAAATATTGAACGTGGCGGATCAAAAGCTAAAGAACTTATAAAAGAAGAATTTGATAAGGGTCATGCAATAGCTAATCACTCTTATAGCCATGATTATAAAATACTTTATCCTAATAGAGTTTTAAATTTAGATAATTTTAAAGGTGACTTTGCAAAAACTGATAAGATATTAAAGGATACTTTAGGTCCAAACTTCTCAACAAGAGTTATAAGATGTCCAGGTGGACATATGTCATGGAAAGGTATGGAACCATTAGATCAGTATTTAAACGAAAATAAAATGGCATCTATAGACTGGAATGCTTTAAGTGGAGATGCAGAAGGTGGAAGAAAAACTCCAGCTCAATTAGTAGAATATGCTAAAAAGACAGCACAAGGTAAAGAAATGGTAGTTGTATTAATGCATGATACATATGGAAAAGAAGCTACTGCAAAAGCATTACCTCAAATAATAGAATATTTCAAATCAAATGGATATGAATTTAAAACATTATCTTAATTTTATAAAAAGCCTACAGGTATTTATTACCTTGTAGGCTTTTTTATTATGTTAAAATTAGCATCTGAATAATTAAAATTATTGGAACTCCTATTTTAAACTTGTTTTTTTGCGTTTTATGGTGGAATCTATACATTCCAATTAATATACCTAAACTGCCACCTACTAATGATAGCATCATAAGAGTATTTTCGCTTATTCTATATTCATGATTTATGGCCTTTTTCTTATCTATATACATTGAATAAAAAGAAGCTATATTTATAATTAACATATAAAATAAAAATAAATTTTCCATATATAATCCTTTCTTTTTAATTAAAATATTAATAATCGTAAATGAATATAATAACTTATATACTATAAAAATATATTATACATTAGTATAATATTAACATAGAATAAATAAAAAGGAAGTGTAAAACATGACTAAAATAAAAGATGTAACCACATTAGTTAAAACTAAATTTGTAGGGCTTTATGATGTTGAATATGAAAATAAAAATAATGACATAAGACACTGGATGGTAGCATCAAGAAAAGATGAAAATAATCTAAAGGAAATATATATAAACGATAAAGAAGATAAAATAGATGCAGTAGTAATAGCAGCATATCATAAAAGCGAAAAGAAGTTAGTACTTATAAAACAATTTAGAGTACCTATAAATAGTTATATATATGAACTTCCAGCAGGACTTGTGGATAATGAAGAGGGTATAGAAAAAGCGGTAAAAAGAGAATTAAAAGAGGAAACAGGTCTAGAACTTATAAGTATAAATAATATAAATAGTAATGATAAATTATATTTATCTCCAGGAATGACTGATGAATCAGTAGCATTTGTATATTGTTTATGTGATGGCAATTTAAGTAAAGAATTTTTAGAAGAAGATGAAGATATAGAAGCATTTTTAGTATCAAAGGAAGAAGCTAAAGAAATAATAAACGGAAGAGAAAAAATAGATATAAAATCATATCTACTACTTCAAATGTTTATAAACTTAGGTGAAAAACTATTTCATTAATTATATTATATAAATACTAAATATATATATATGATAACCGTATTATTTAATGTACGGTTTTTTATATATAAGTAAGTAGGGAGATTTAGTATGAATGTTAACCAAATAGTTATGATAGAGCTTTTAAATGCTATAAGCAAATCTAATTCAAAAAATAAAGCTTGTACAAACAATAATTCAAATGTATTTGATTTTGTATTACAAAGTACATTTAATAGTATACTTAATGATAGTCCAACATGTAGCTGTAGTTGTAGCTGTAGTAATGAGAATCAAAATAAACTTAATGGTTTAGATACACTTTTAAGTAATGTTAACGTAAGTAAAGTTAATAATAGTAGTAATATAAATAATGCTCAAAAAAGTAATAATAAGATGGATGATGCAATAAAATTGCTAGAAAGCCAAATAGGAAAGCCATATGTATGGGGGGCAACAGGACCAAAATCTTTTGATTGTTCTGGGCTAGTTCAATATGTTTATAAAAATGCACTAGGTAAAGATATACCTCGAGTATCCTATGAACAAAGTAAGTTTGGCAAAGCTATTGACAAAAAGGATTTACAAGTCGGAGATTTAATATTTTTCGATACTATGAATAAAGGCAGAGTTAGTCATGTGGGAATGTATGTAGGAAATGGTGAATTTATACATGCATCTAATCCAAAAGATGGAGTTAAAAAATCTAAACTAACAGGTTATTACGAAAAACACTATAGAGGAGCCAGAAGACCATAGAATTAATTACCTATAAAATAAGTTAAGATGTATCATAAGTTTATGATATAGCTTAACTTATTTTATAGGCAGATATTCTTAAGATTAAGTAAGTGATTTTTTTTATAGTATAAATATATATATTTATGGGATTTATATTTATATATTATAAAATAATAGAAATAAATACTAAAATATAAGGAGCAAATTATGATTAATGAAAATATACTATCTACAATAGGAAATACTCCTATGATAAAACTTAACAATATAGGTAATAAAAATATATATGTAAAACTAGAAAAATACAACCCAGGAGGAAGTATAAAAGATAGAGCTGTTTTAAATATGATAAAAGGGCTAGAAGAAAGAAATATATTAAAAAATGGAAGTGTATTGGTAGAAGCTACAAGTGGGAATACAGGTATAGCTCTATCAATGGTAGGAGCTTTAAAAGGATACGAAGTTATAATAGTAATGCCAGACACTATGAGTGAAGAAAGAAGGACACTTATGAAATGTTATGGTGCCAAATTAATATTAACAGATGGCAAGCTAGGTATGGATGGTGCTATAAATAAAGCTAAAGAGTTAATAGAAAATAATGAAAACTATATAAGTTTAAATCAATTTGAAAATGAAGATAATCCATATGCTCATTACAATACAACAGCAGTTGAAATATTAAATGATGTTAAAGATATAGACATTTTTGTTTGTGGTGTAGGGACAGGAGGAACATTGACAGGAATAGGAAGATACCTAAAAGAAAAAAATAAAGACATTAAGGTGGTAGCATTAGAGCCAAAAAGTTCACCTGTAATATCTAAAAATATTAAAGGACCTCATAAAATTCAAGGTATAGGAGCAGGATTTATACCTAAAAATTATGACGATAGTATAGTAGATGAGGTTATTACAGTAAGTGATGAAGAGGCCTATGAAGGAGTAAGATTAATGGCTAAAAAAGAAGGGATATTAGTAGGAATATCATCAGGTGCAAATGTTTATGGTGCACTAGAATTATCAAAGAGATTTCCTAATAAGAAAATAGTTACAGTATCACCAGATGGGTTAGATAAATATATGTCTTTGAATATATTTAATTAAATCATAGAGGGATGATTATATGTTTGAGAAAATTAAAGCAGATATTGAGTATATAATGGAGAATGATCCAGCAGCAAGAAGCAAAACAGAGGTATTTTTACTTTATCCATCTATACATGCAAGGATAGGGCATAGTATTTCTCATTTTTTATATAGACATAAGAGATTTTTTTTAGCAAGGTTAGTATCACAAATCTCAAGATTTTTAACAGGTATAGAAATACATCCTGGGGCTAAATTAGGTGGAGGAATACTTATAGATCATGGTATGGGGGTAGTTATTGGAGAAACTGCTGAGGTTGGAAGTAGAGTAACTATATATCATGGAACAACTTTAGGTGGAACAGGAAAAGAAAAGGGAAAAAGACATCCAACTGTTGGTGATAATGTAATAATTGGGGCAGGAGCCAAAGTTTTAGGTCCTATCAATATAGGATCAAATTCAAAAATAGGATCAAATGCAGTTGTTTTAAAAGATGTACCAAATGGAGCTACAGTTGTTGGAATACCTGGTAAAGTAGTTAAGGTGAGATAATTTCAAAAAGTAACACAATATATCTAAAACATGTTATTATATATTATAAAGTTAAAAATTAAGGATGGATGATTTTATGCACTTTACATATATAATAAGATGTAGAGATAATTCTTTATATACAGGATACACAACTGATGTAATAAGACGTATGAAAGAACACGAAAAAGGTATAAATTCTAAATATACAAGGTCAAGAGGTTTTTTAAAATTAGAAGTATGTTTTGTAAGTGATACGAAAAGTAAAGCTATGAAATTAGAAAGCTATATAAAAAAACTTTCTAGAAATAAAAAGCTTTGGCTAATAGAAAATAATGAAGAATTTGTAAATGAATTAGAAGATAAAGAAGAATATAAAATATATAAAGAGGAAGCTTTAAAATAATTAAGCTTCCTCTTTATATATTTTATATTAATTTTTATAAGGGATTTTCTTAGGAGGCATATATTTTTCTTTTACTTTTTTACCAGGAGCTTCATATCCCTTAGGTCCCATAGGCCCAACTTCACCTTTGGCGCCTTTAGGCCCAGTAGGTCCCATTTCACCTTTAGATCCAGTAGGTCCCATAGGTCCCATTTCGCCTTTAGATCCAGAAGGCCCCATAGGTCCCATTTCGCCTTTAGATCCAGAAGGCCCCATAGGTCCCATTTCACCTTTAGATCCAGTAGGTCCCATAGGTCCCATTTCGCCTTTAGATCCAGAAGGCCCCATAGGTCCCATTTCGCCTTTAGATCCAGAAGGCCCCATAGGTCCCATTTCACCTTTAGATCCAGTAGGTCCCATAGGTCCCATTTCACCTTTAGCACCTTTAGATCCAGTAGGTCCCATAGGTCCCATTTCACCTTTAGCACCTTTAGGTCCAGCAGGTCCCATAGATCCCATTTCACCTTTAGCACCTTTAGGTCCAGCAGGTCCCATAGATCCCATTTCACCTTTAGCGCCTTTAGGTCCAGCAGGTCCCATAGGTCCCACTTCACCCTTAGGTCCTTTAGGTCCAGCAGGCCCCATAGGTCCCATTTCACCTTTAGGTCCTTGTACACCTACACACGAACTTGTACCACATAGAGGATTAACATATGTTTCTTTACCAAAATCTATATATTGAATGGCATTAAGTTTTACGTATATAGGTCCTTTACCTGATGGAGTTTTACCAACAACTCCGCAACTATTTACATCACATATACAAAGTCTTAATATACAATTATTATCTACTAACTTTAATCCAACAATCCTTCCTATACAATTACATAATATATGAAATATTTCACAGTTGCACAAATCGACAGGATATACAAACATAGGGGACATTTTTAAATTTGCACCCTTATCTTTTTTATATTCTTTTTCACAATGGCAATCATCTAAATCATAGTACTTTTTACACTTCTTAGTTTTATTCATACAATCTTTATGCATACAAACACCCCATGTCAAATATTTTAATTTAGTAGTAATACTACATAATATACATATATGATAAAAACATTTAAAAGGAAACAATAAGTCACCAAAATAAGTAAAATATATATACAATAAGTGATGGGAAAATATAAGAGATATTCACTTTATCAAGCATTTTAAATAAGTCACCCTTAAGAAATTTAATACATATAATGATGTAAGGTGTCGTATAGATACTTTAATTAATAAAAGGAGGCTTATTTTGTGAACTCTGAAGAGAAAAATAATAGAATAGAAGGTTATGAAGAATATGAAGATTATATGTTAATGGATAGGATTTCTAAAAGATCTCCTTTTTACAATTTGAATAAGAGTGTTGAAAGAAAGTACAATAAAAATTGTAAAGAAGAAGAAAAAAAATATAATAAAAAGTCAGACGAGAGTAGTGAAAAATGCGAAGTAACAGAATCAAATAACAGTACTAAAAGCAATGTCAATCAAAATGATAAAGAAGAAGAAAAAGATCACAACAAAAAATCAGACGAGAGTAGTGAAAAGTGCAAAGTAATAGAATCAAATAATAGCACTAAAAGTAATGTCAATCAAAATGATAAAGAAGAAGAAAAAGATCACAATAAAAAATCAATCGAGAGTAGCAATAGATATAAAGCAACAGGCTTGCATAACAATACTAGAAGTAATGGTAATAAAAACTATAAAGAAGAAGAGCACAACAAAAAGTCAGGAAAGAAAATTGACACAAACAAGTTGGTAGAATTATTACTACAATATATCAATAATAAGAAAATTAATCCATTAACTATAATGAACTTAGATGACGATACAAAAAATATATATCCAAAATCTAATTTAGAAGATATAAATGCACTAGAAGGTTTATTATCAAATATGTTAATGAGTGATTATAAACTAAACGAAAGTAATAATAACTCAATTGGCGAAATTATAAAACTAATGAATGGAGGGATGTCAAAAATGAATTCAAATTATGGGAATAGAGAAAATAATAAAAATAATGAAGATATAAACGAAAATATAAAAAGAATACTAGAAAGAGTAAATATAGATGAATTAAAACAAGAAGTAGAAGGAAAATCTATGGATGGAATTATAGAAATGGCTAAAAAAGTATCATCAAGTATGAACTTCGATAATAGACAAAATGAAGAAAAGAAATCAAATGTGAATAATGATGTAAGTAATATATTAGAAGAAATAGATATAAATAAACTAAAACAAGAAGTAGAAGGAAAATCTATGGATGAAATTATGGAAATGGCTAAAGAAATAGCATCAAATATAAATTTTGATAATGGACAAAATGAGAAAAGTAAACCAAATATGAATAATGATGTAAGTAATATATTAGAAGAAATAGATATAAATAAACTAAAGCAAGAAGTAGACGGAAAGTCTATGGAAGAAATTATGGAAATGATAAAAAAGATATCTAAAAAATAATTGCATATATAAAAATAAGACACCTATTATATTGTAGGTGTCTTTTATTAATTAATATATATTATAATTTATACTAAATTAAGCAATCATCGTGTCTTTTTTTGTTACAGCAGAATAAAAGGATTATTATTATAAATATAAAGCATTTATTATTATCACAGTCGAAGTCGAAGTCGCAGTCAAATCCATTGTTACAAAGTAATAAAAGGAATATTATTAAAAAGTTATCATCACAAAAACAATTATTTTTTCCAAACATATTAAAACCTCCATTATATTTTTATTTAAGATTTAAATTAAAAGATATAATTTTTTATATCTAATAAATAATATGTATTAAATGCAGAAAAAGTTACTAATTTCGACAAAAAATTGGAGCGAATTAATTATGTAGTAAATTCAAGTAAAAATATAAAAAATAATTGTATATATAAAAAAGGCACCTATGATATAATAGGAGCCTTTTGTTAATTAATATATATTATAACTTATATTATCTTAGCAATCATCATGTCTTTTTTTATTACAGCAGAATAAAAGGATTATTATTATTATAAATATAAAGCATTTATTATTATCACAGTCGAAGTCGAAGTCGCAGTCAAATCCATTGTTACAAAGTAATAAAAGGAATATTATTAAAAAGTTATCATCACAAAAACAATTATTTTTTCCAAACATATTAAAACCTCCATTAATTTTTATTTAAGATTTAAATTAAAAGATATAATTTTTTATATCTAATAAATAATATGTATAAAACATAGAAAAAGTTACTAAATTCGACAAAATAATTAAAATAAATTAATGGATTATGTAATAAATTCAAATAAAAATATACATAAAAAAGGCACCTACAATAGGTGCCTTTTATTAATTAATAGATATATAACTTATATTATCTTAAGCAATTACCATGTCCTTTTTTATTACAGAAGAATAAAATAATTATTATAAATATAAAGAATCCATTTTTATCGTTGCATTTATCATGGTGACCACATTCATCATTATGATTCCATTTATCATCACAGTCGCAGTCGAACCCATCGTTACAAAGTAATAAAAGTAATATTATTAAAATATTATCATCACAAAAACCATTATTTTTACCAAATATATTTAAACCGCTTCCAAACATACTAAAACCTCCATCGTATTTTTATTATTTAAATTTCAAATTAAAAGATATATTTTCATATATCTAATAAATAATATGTATAAATAACAGAAAAAGTTACTAATTTCGACAAAATAATTAGAGTGAATTAATGAATTATGTAATTAATTCAAATAAATGTATATAAAAATGAGGCACCCATAATATAATAGGTGCCCCTTGTTAATTAATAGATATTATAAATTATATTATCTTAAGCAATTGCCATGTCCTTTTTTATTACAGAAGAATAAAAGGATTATTATAAATATGAAGAATCCATTTTTTTTGTCGCATTTATCATGGTGATCCCATTTATCATGATGATTGCATTTATCATGATGATCCCATTTATCATGACGGTCGCAGTCGAATCCATCGTTACAAAGTAATAAAAGTAATATTATTAAAAAGTTATCATCACAAAAACCATTATTTTTTCCAAACATATTAAAACCTCCACTATATTTTTATTATTTAAGATTTAAATTAAAAGATATATTTTCATATATCTAATAAATAATATGTATTAAATACAGAAAAAGTTACTAATTTCGACAAAATATTTAAAATTATATTACATGAGTATTTAACAACGTATCAATACCTAATGTAAGTCTAGTATAAAAGTAAAATAGAATTTATTATATTTCGATATATAACGAGAATATTAAAAAATAATTTACAAATTAAATGTATTAATTAGACAATACACTTAAGAATAGTTTTTACTAAAAGTGTGCTAACTTAAGTAGTACATATTAGAAATAAAGTTAAAAAAATTTTAATCTAAGTGTACTACGTAAATAATACACTAAAAAGGAGTCAAATTGGATTTAAAAATAGATAACAAATTTTCTATATATACTCAGATAATAAAATATATAAAAAGAAAAAAAGTAATAGGAAAACTAAATTCTGGAGATATAATACCATCAAGAAGAGAGATGGGATTAGAACTTAATGTAAATTTAAATACAGTACAAAAGGCATATAAGGAGATGGAGGAAATGGGAATAATAAATACATTTAAAAACTATCAAAGCACTATAACGATAGATGAAAATATACTTAAAAATATAAAATCAGAATTAATAAATGAATCTCTAAATGAATTTATAGAAAATATGAAAGCAATAAATGTAAGTAAGGAAGAGGTACTACAAATAATTAAAGAAAAATTTTAGGTAGAGATTATCATAGAAGTAAAAAATGTAACTAAAATATATAAAAAGGGAAAATAACAGTATTACTTGGAATAAATGGTGTGGGTAAATTAATAATATTAAAATATATAAGTGGTCTTACTAAAACAGACAAAGATGAAACACTATGTAGTTAAGATTAAATTTTAATATGAAGATAAATTCATATTAAATATATCAATTTATTGACAATAAATATGTTATATTGGTTATAATTATATGATAGGTAAAAAATAATCATCTATTAGAAGGTAAATTTAATTAGGAGGAATCACAAAGTAAATGAAAGTTGAATGGAATAACAAATATACTACTATATCGGTGTATGCGATTATAGTTATATGCTGTAGTTTATTGTTTTTTAATATATTAGACAAACTACCAGCATTTACTGAAAACTTAAGTTGGGTTATGTCAACATTACAACCTTTTGTTATAGGATTTGTAATAGCATATTTACTTAACTTTATACTAGTATTTTTTGAAGAAAAAATTTTAGTGTTTGATTCAATTAAAAACATGAAACAAAAAGGTAAAAGAGCTATAAGTTTATTATTAACTTACACAACAGCTTTTATAATACTTTATTTATTTATACAATTTGTGTTACCACAGTTAGTAGACAGTGTGGTAGGACTTGTTAATGACATACCAACATATGTAAATAATGTAACTGTATTCATAGAAAGTCTAACTAAAAATATAGATTTAAACAATGAATATATGACTATAGCTGTAGGTAAGTGGAACGAATTTATAGACTATACTATAAAAATAATATCTAATTTAATTCCGGTACTTGGAGGCATGTTAAAAACTACTGCATCAGGTGTTTGGAATATAGTATTAGGCTTAATAATATCTATTTATATGTTAATAGATAAGGAAAAGTTCTGTGGACTTAGCAAAAAAGTAACTTATGCGATATTTAATAAAGCACGTGCTGACAAAGCTATTGAGTTAACAAATAGAGCTAATGATACATTTGGTAAGTTTTTAAGTGGAAAGATAATAGATTCAGCTATAATAGGTGTATTAACTTTCATTGTACTTACAATATTTAAAATGCCATATACATTACTTATATCAGTAATAATAGGTATAACTAACATAATACCATTCTTTGGGCCGTTCTTTGGAGCTATACCTTCAGTTATAATAATAATGTTTGTATCTCCAATTAAAGCATTATGGTTTATATTAATAATAATTATTATACAACAATTAGATGGTAATGTAATAGGACCTAAGATATTAGGAGATTCAATAGGAATATCAGCATTTTGGATATTATTCTCATTATTAGTAGCAGGAAAGTTATTAGGATTAGTTGGAATGATAATAGGCGTTCCTTTATTTGCTTGGCTATACTCTATAGTAAAAGAGATAGTGGAATATAGATTAAAGAAAAAAGGGCTGCCAGAAGATACAGAAAAATATATGTAATGCAAAGAGGCTGTTGTAGAATGATTAAATCTAATCATTTTGCAACAGCCTCTTAAATGTTATAAATTCTGAGAGTAACGTAATAACATTTATATTATTGACAAAAAGAATATAAATATACATAAAAAAATAATTTACTTGATTGAGTCAATTATACATTGTATAATGGAGGAAAAGCTTATTTTATATAAGAGTACTTAGCTATAAATTATTAATCATAATAATCACATCATTAGGAGGAAAAGTCTTATGAGTAGGGAGTTAGAATTAGAAGACAACGAAATAGTAAGAGCTAGTATGAAGTGTTATAGGAAAGTAAGCAATACTGAATTAGTATTAAATTTTTTAACCAATATGTTTGTAGCGAGTCAATCACTAGTTGCAGCAGGAGAAATCGTTAATGAATACATAGTTACATTAACAGATAAAAATTTATACTTAGAAGGAATATATCATGTACCATTAGGGGGATTATCCGAGGGAAACAATTTATCAAAGATACCCTTAAAAAATGTTGAGGATTTTATTGTAGAAGAAAAGGGGAAAGAAGAGTTAGTTACAATATTAGTAAGTAAAGGTAAAAATTTAAAATTAATACGTAAAAACAATGGTTGGACAAATGATGCTATGAAGATTAAAGAGCTATATTTTTAATATAAAAAAGAGCTATCTAATATTAGATGGCTCTTTTTTATGATTTATAATTATGATATAATAAGACAAAATTAAAATATATAAAGAAAGGAAGAGTTATGGCAGAAATAACTATAAAACTTACAAGAGATAATTTTAATTTTAGATTTAAGCAGTATGAAGGAATGTTTTTTAATGCAAGTATAAATGAAGGTAATGAAGTTGTAAGATATAAAATAACTAAAGATAAAGAAGGAAAAGAACTTAAGGAATTTGGTAATACACATATAAAAGAAAATCATATGTTGTATATACCTCAAATTGAAGCATATATAGATTTAAAAACATTAAAATAGAAAATACCCCACTTAAAGTAAATCAAGTGGGGTATTTTCTATTTTAGATAAACATTCTATAAACTAAAAGTATTATAAATAGTACAAGTGCTATCTTAAAGACTAATCCACCTAAAAACTTAATTGCTTTTATAGCGATACCAATTAATACAATAGCCATAACTATTTTAAAAATTAAATCTATATTCATAAAATCACTCCTATTTACTAAGTTATAAATATTTATTAAAAAACATTATAATGCTAATACATAAATGAACAAGCCACTTAAACTCATAATAAATATAATTTATACATAAATTATATAAGATATTAGTATGCATGGCTATACACTACATAAAAATTAATTAAATATATCTACTATTACAATATTATTACAGAAAGACAAAAAATTAGCTAAAAATTGTAAGTTTGTTATATAATATATAATTATTAAAACAGATTACTAAAATAAAAGTAAAGTTTAAATAGGGAGTTAAATATGAGAAGTACAAAATTTTCAATACAAAATATAAAAAATATTCCAAAAGACCCAGCAATACATCATACTAAAGCAAGTTTGCTTGAGAAAATGGGTAAAATAGATAAAGCTATAGAAGTATATATAAAATCTGCAGAAGAAGGATATGTAAAATCTCAATATGCATTAGGTAATATATTTGAATCTAGAGGTCAATACAATGAAGCAGAAAAGTGGTATTCTATGGCATTTAGGAATGGACAAGAAGAAGCTGCTCTTAATCTAGGCAATATATATTTTATATCTAATGCTTATGAATATTCACTTTATTGGTATGAAAAATTGGCTATTTTAGGAGATCTACAAGCCCAAAATAATTTAGGAGTTGTTCATTATAAGCTTAAAGATTATATAAGAAGTGAAAAGTGGTTAAAAGAAGCAGCTAAAGGTAATTTTGGTTTAGCTTGCTTTAATCTAGGTATACTTTATGATAAATTAGGAAAAAAAGAAGAATCTATTGAATATTATAAGAAGGGTTCAGTATTATTAAATGAAGAATCTAAGTATAATTTAGCGATAATAAACTATATAGATGGTGATGATAAGTCAGCAATAAGCTTATATAAACATTTACATAAAGTAGGAAATTTAAAAGGGTGCTTTAATATAGGTCTTATAATGGAGATTAATGAAGAATTTGAAGAGGCCGAAAGATATTATATAAAAAGTGCTGACAAAGGTTGTACAAAGTCTCAATATAGATTGGCATATATATATGATAGAGATGAAGATGATAAAAATGCTATAGAATATTATGAAGAAAGTATAAAAAATGGATGTGCTTTAGCAAGTTATAGATTAGGAAACTTATATAATAGAAATAATGATATAGAAAATGCTAAAAAGTATTATGAGATAGCATCAAATTCAGATATAATAGAAGCTAAAAATAATTTAGCAGGTTTATATTTTGAAGAAGAGGATTATGAAACAGCGAAAAAATATTATGAGGAATGTATAGAAGGAGGATTAATAGAATCTATTGAAAATATGGGTGATTTATATCATAAGATAAATGATATAGACAATGCCATATCTTGTTATAGAAAAATAGAAAATAAGTTATCATGTCAAGTTAAGCTTGGGAAGATATATGAAGATAAGTGTGATTTTGAGAAAGCTTTAATGTGGTATAAAAGAGCTAGTGAAAATCAAGATGTAGAATCTAGCTATAAAGCAGGATGTATATATGAAGCTAATAATGATATAGAAAATGCTAAGAAGTATTTTAATATTGCCATATTAAAAAATCACATAAATTCAAGAATACATTTAGGTAGAATATACTTTGCAGAAGAAAATTATGAAGAAGCAAAGAAAATGTTTGAAACACCAGCGAATGATTCAAATATATATTCACAACACATGCTAGGTCTTATATATGATATTTTCTATAAAGACTATACAAATTCAAAGTATTGGTACGAAAAGGCTAGAAACCAAAAGTGCGAAGAATCTATATATAACTTAGGGCAATTAAGTCTAAAATTAAATGAAGATGAAGAAGCTAAAAAATACTATAAAGAAGGTTTTAATTTAGGAAATAAAAAATGTGAATACATGCTAGCTGGTATATATTATAAGAAAAGTTTAGATATGTATAAAAGTCTAGCAGAAGAAGAATATGATAATTCTAAGCAAATATTAAAGACAATGCCAGATCTGAGCATAAACTTTGATGAAGTACTTACTCCGCCATTTAAAGAAATTGATTTAAATGAGGAAGAAGAAGAGTATGTACCAATATATATATTAGAAAAAGATGAGAATTTAAAATTACAATTTGAAAAACCATTAGAAGAAATGATAATAGATAAATAATAGAAAAAAATACCTCAAAGTAAAATATATTACTTTGAGGTATTTTTACCTTGAAACTAAATATATCATATATATAAAATATGTAGTTATTAAAAATAAACTTTCGTACTTTGTTATTTCTTTATCTTGAACAACAAATATATAAGAAAGTATTATAGCGCATATCATAAATATACTATCCAATATTAGTGCAGGCTCTAGAGATAAAGGAGAGATAAATGCTGATGCACCTAAAATAAATAAAATATTAAATATATTAGAACCAATTACATTCCCAACAGCAATATCGTTTTCACCTTTAGTGGCTGCAATAACAGATGTAATAAATTCTGGTAAAGAAGTACCAAGTGCTACAACTGAGATACCAATTAAGTGATCACTTACGCCAAAGGAATAAGCTATATTAGTTGCACAACTTACAACCATTTTCCCACCAATTATAATAGCTATAAGACCAACTCCTGAAATTAATAAAGACTTAGCTAAAGAATTATCTATAGATATAGAGGCTATATTTGTATTTGCTTCTAAAAATTCATAACTTTCTTTTAGTGACAAGTTTCTATTTCTTAATGCTTCTTTTATCATATCATATAAAAATAGTAAAAATAACAATAAAAGTATCATACCATCAATACGACTTATAGTTAAGTCTATTGACAAGTATAAAGCTATCATAGAGGTAATTATAAGTATTGGCATCTCCTTTTTTACTATTGATTTTCTAACCTGTAAATTTTTAATAAAAGCAGTTGTACCTAAAACCATCAATATATTAAATATATTAGAGCCAATAATATTTCCTAGAGATAAACCATTTTGATTATCTATAGAAGCTATTATACTAACTGAAACTTCAGGTAATGATGTACCAAAAGCTACAATAGTAAGTCCAATTAAAATTGGAGGAATTTTTAGTATAGTGGCAATATCTGATGAACCGTCAACAAAGTAGATAGCCCCTTTTATAAGCAGTAAAAAACCGAAAATTAGTAATATGTAATTCATACAATTACCTCCCAAAAATAAATAAGTAAATATAAGTTCACGCAACTTTATAATAAAAAACCTCCAAGGTAGAGCATGTCTGCCTCGAAGGTCTTGATTTATAAAAAACTTGTTAATCAAGTTATTTTACAAGGGTTCTATAATATATGAAAATTATATTATAGAATATATTAAAATTAATTGTTATATTATAATAGCTTATTTCTAGACATAAAGAATGTAACAACTAAGCAAATTAAAGCAGTAATAACCATTACAATCCAAAATCCATTAATATGATTTGCATAAGGAATACCTCCAACGTTCATTCCAAAGAAACCAGATACAATAGTAGGTATAGTAGTTATAAGAGTAACAGATGTTAAAAACTGCATAACATTATTTTGATTATTACTAATAATAGCACTAAAAGCATCCATAATTCTACTTAATATATCTCCATATATAGTGGCCATCTCTAAAGCCTGTTTATTTTCAACTATAACATCTTCTAGCAAATCTTCATCGTCAGAGTATTTTTTTATACTAGTAGTACGAACCATTTTATTTAAAACTAGTTCTATAGCTTTTAAAGAAGTAGAAAAATAAACTAATGATTTTTCAAGTTCTAGAAGCTGTATAAGTTCTTTATTTTTCATAGATTTAGTAACTTCTTTTTCTATAACGGTAGTTATTTTATTTATTTTTCTTAGATAATATAAATAATAACTAGCATTTTTATGAAGAATTTGAAGTATAAACCTAGTTTTTTTATAAGTGTAAAATTCTTTTATATGGCCTACAATAAAATCATTTATAATTTTAGTTTGAGCAGAACATACAGTAAGTATTGCATTTTCACACATTATTATACCAATAGGAATAGTAGTATAATGAGTTGAATTTACATCACTTTCATCAACTGGGATATCAATAAGTATAAGTGTATGATTATCTTCGACATCTATTCTAGAGCGTTCCTCCTCATCAAGAGCAGATCTTACACTATCTTCATCTATATTTAATAAATCAACTATCTCACTTATTTCATTTTGATTAGGTTCAACAAGATTTATCCAACAGCCATTTTCAAATGAATTTAACTTTTCTAATTTGTTGTCAATAGTCTTATAGTATCTTATCATGGCAACACATCCTTTATTCAATTTTATATAAATCTTATCACTTAGTATTATTAATTAAATGACTGATTTATATAAGAAGATAAGTAAATTAGCCATTTAAAAGATAATAATAAGTGATGCTTTTTAAATCAATATCCCCCAAAGGACTTTGATCCATTTTCCATCACTCTCCTATTAAAAATAATATTAAAAATTTTATATCCTTTAAATAGGATACCTTGTTATCAAACATAAATCAAGTTTTCAGTTAAAAATATATTAAAAAAATAAAGAATATAGCATGATTTATTTGATTAATAATAAAAAATTGTAATATATAGGAAAAATTATTAAATATAATATAAGTAGATAATATTTTTAGAGGGGGAGGAAGTAATATGAGATATAGAGAAATCGGAAATACTGGTGAAAAAGTGTCTATATTAGGATTTGGGTGTATGAGGTTTCCATTAAAGGATAATAAAATAGACAAGAAAAAATCAAGGGAAATGCTTATATATGCAATAGATAACGGTATAAATTATATAGATACAGCATACCCATATCATAATGGAGAAAGTGAAATATTTGTAGGAGAAGTATTAAAAGATGGATATAGAGAAAAGGTTAAATTAGCGACAAAGCTACCTTCATGGCTAGTAAATAAAAGAGAAGATATGTATAAATATATATATGAACAATTAGAAAAATTACAAACTGACTATATAGACTTTTATTTAATACATAATCTAAATAAGAAAGATTATACTAGATTAAAGGAAAATGGGTTATTTGATTTTATAAAAGATATAAAAGAAAGAGGAATAGTAAAACATATTGGTTTTTCATTTCATGATACATTAGATGTATTTAAAGAAATAGTAGATGACTATGACTGGGAATTTGCCCAGATACAGTATAATTACATAGATGAAGATTATCAGGCAGGTACAGATGGACTTATGTATGCTCGAGAAAAAGGATTAGGTATAGTTATAATGGAACCGCTTCGAGGAGGAGCATTAGTAAATAATTTATCTAGTGATATAACAAATATAATTAATAATAGCTTAACTAGTAGAAATGCTGTAGGATGGGCTTTTAAGTTTTTATATGATAAGAAAGAGATAGATGTAGTTTTAAGTGGAATGTCAAGTTTAGAACAAGTTGTAGAGAATATAAATATAGCTTCTAAGGAAGGTATAAAAGAATCTATGAGTAAATATGAAAAAGAAACGATAAAAGAGCTTAGAGATATGTTTAAATCCAAAATAAGAGTAAATTGTACTGGATGTAAATATTGTATACCATGTCCAAACAGTGTTAAAATACCAAACTGCTTTGAATTATTAAATAATGCATTCATGTTTAATGATATAGGAAAAAATAAAGAACAATACAATATGTTTTTAGTAGGGTCGGGAAATGATGCAAAAAAATGTGTAGAATGTGGATTATGTGAAGAGAAATGTCCTCAACATATAAATATAATAGAAAAGTTAAAAGAAGTTAAAGATACATTTAAATGATAAAAATATATTAGTTTTAGAAAATAAAAATAGACTAACATATGTTAGTCTATTTTTATTTTAAATTTTTAGCTTTAGAATTAGGAAATAGCCCTAGATTTAGGAGTGTAAGAGCATTTAAATACAATTAAAGCTAAAATTTAATTATCTATAACTTAGAAGTTAATTCTCTTATAACCTCATCAACAGAAGATAATTTATCTACTTTGTAGGCATTTTCACCACAAAATAGCAATCCATTATCAACATCTCCTTTTACTGCATTTATAAGAGCTTCTGATATACAATAAGGAGTAGTTTTAGGATTACAAGGAATTAAACAATTATAGCATTTAGTTATTTTAGGTGATGATATAGAATTACGTTCTATAAATTTATTGTGTATTGCACGACCAGGCATTCCAACTGGACTTACAACTAAATTTATATTGTCTTTAGTAGAATTTATATAGGTTTGTTTAAATTCATAAGATGCATCACACTCATAAGTTGCAACAAATTTTGTACCTACTTGTACACCACTAGCACCTAGATTTATATATTTTAAAACATCATCAGCACTGAATATGCCGCCAGCGGCTACCACTGGTATTTCTTTATTATATTTAACACTATAAGCTTTGGTAATTTTTAGTATATCTACAAATTCTTTATCATAATTAATGCTATCTATATTTTCTAGTTCACTTTTTTTGTAACCTAAATGACCTCCAGCTTTTGGACCTTCAACTATTATTAAATCAGCTGTAGTTTTGTCTTTTTTGTCCCACATTTTTAGGATAACACTACAAGCTTTAGCAGTTGAGACTATTGGTGCAATTTTTACTTTAGAGCCTTTAATTAAAGAAGGTAATTTAATAGGAAGACCAGCCCCAGATATTATAAGGTCAACACCAGAGGAAATAGCTTCCTTTACATGTTCTTCGTAGTAGTTCATAGCTACCATTAGATTAACACCTATTATTCCTTTATTAGAATTTTCTTTAGCTTTTATTATATGACTTCTAAGGGCCGATAAGTTAGCTCTTAGAGGGTTATATTCAAAATCTTTTTCATCATAGCCAATTTGTACGCCAGATATAACTCCTATACCACCAGCACGACTTACAGCAGCTGCAAGGGAAGATCTAGATACTCCTATACCCATTCCACCTTGTATTATAGGAACTTTAGCTATTAAATCTCCAATTTTTAATGCTTTAATAAAAAACGCCTCCTTAATATAAAAAAATTATATCAAATATTAATACCAGGTACTAATAATATTATATAATAAATTGTAAGAAAATAACAAGTAAATTTTTAGAAAAATAAAGATATTGTATAATGATATATTATAAAAATTTAAAAAGGTTACAATATTTAAACTATAAATAAATAATAAAAAAGTACTATAATGTATACATAGTAAAAAATAGGAAAAACTAATGAATATACATGAAATTTCAAAATAAATTCATAAATACTTCATATATTAAAGATATAATATAAGCAAAGGAGTGATAGATATGGGTATAATACTTATAACAGCAGTAATAGTTTGTGTTATGTATGGATTAACATTCTTATCATGTTTAAGCGAGAATCACATACTAGATGATATAAACCAATAGACGACATAAAATAAAATATTAAATAGATATAGAATAAACATAAAAAAGAAGTTTGCTATAAAAATAGCAAACTTCTTTTTTATAAAAGACAAATTAAGTATAAATTAGATATAATAGTGGATAATTAGATAACAAAAATTAAAAAATATATAATACAAAGTAAAAAGGGAGACTTAATATGAAAACAATAGGTATAGTTACAGATGGATTATCCACATTAGAGGTCTTTTTAAACAACAATATAAAGATGATATTCAAAGACAAATTAAAAATAAACAATTATTTTTTTAATAATCTACAAAAAGGTCAAAAAATCGATGATGATATAATTCTTGTCATGCTTAGAGATAGGTCTATAAAACTAAAAAATTATATAGATGATAGCAAGAAAATAATAATAATAAATAGAAGTGTAAAGCAAAAAGATATATACAGACTGTTTTCACTACCTAAAAATATAGATGTGTTAGTTGTAAACGATAACAAGGAAACAATACTTGAAACTATATCCATGCTATACCACATAGGTATAAATCACTTAAATTTAATTCCCTATGATAAAGAAAAAGAATACAAGGATATTAAAGTTTGTGTAACTCCTGGTGAAACACACTTAGTTCCTGATTATATAGAAGAAGTAATTGATATAGGGCATAGATTTATAGACATATCTACATTTCTACAAATAATAACCAAACTAAAAATCGATGAAAAAGAAGTAACACAAAGACTAATAAAATACTCTGAAGAAGTTATTAGTATACATTCAGGAATAAATCATACCTATAAAAATCTTACAGTAGAAAATGATGAGCTAAAATCTATTATAAAGTTATCTAAAAATGGTATGATATTACTTTCAAATGAAGGTATTATAAAAGTCCTTAATGAAAGTGTGAAAAATATTTTAGATATAAAAGAAGATATAATAGGTAAAAACATTAAAAATTTAGATGATAAAGAATTAAAAGATATATTAAATAAAGATAAGACAAAAGATGATAATGTTATTAAATATAAAGATAAGTATATAACAATAAACAAGCACACAATAAATAGCTTTGGTAAAAATATAGGGTCATATTTTTGTATACAAGAGGTAACTTATATAAAAAAATTAGAACAAAATTTAAGTAAAGTTCTTAAAGATAAAGGTCAAGTAGCTAGATATACTTTTGATGATATTAAAACTAATTCTATAAATATGGAAAATACAAAAAAGTTAGCCAGAAAGATATCTAAATCAGATTATACAGTTTTAATAACTGGTGAAAGTGGAACTGGAAAAGAGTTGTTAGCTCAGTCTATACATAATGATTCAAATAGAAGTAAACAACCTTTTATAGCTATAAACTGTGCTGCTATGCCTGAAAATTTATTAGAAAGTGAGTTATTTGGATACGAAGAAGGAGCATTTACTGGTGCATTAAAAGGTGGTAAAAAAGGACTATTTGAACAAGCTCATAATGGAACTATATTTTTAGATGAAATAGGGGATATGCCTATGTATCTTCAAACAAAGTTACTTAGAGTACTTCAAGAAAATCAAATTATGCCAGTTGGAGGACAAAGCGTAATAGATATTGATGTTAGAGTAATAGCAGCAACAAATAGAGATTTGCTTAAAATGATAAAAGAAGAAAAGTTTAGGGCAGATTTATATTATAGAATAAATGTATTACCTATACACATACCTCCACTTAGAGAGAGAAAAGAAGATATAGATATGATGCTTAAACATTTTATAAAAAGAAAAATTAAGGTAAGTGAAGATGTAAAAATTATAATAAATGATTATGATTGGCCAGGTAATATAAGAGAGTTAAGAAATACAGCTATGTATATAGATACTATGGCATCAAAAGATGAAGTTACTACAAATGATTTACCTCATAATCTAACTAATATAAAAAAGGATTATAAAAAAGATATAGATTATATAAAAAATAGAACATCTTTAGAAAAGACAGTAAAGGTAATGAAATGTATCAAAAATCATAATGACTTAAATAAATCATTAGGAAGAAGTGCTATACTTAAAGAACTTATAAAAGAAGATATACTAATAAGTGAAGGTGAAATTAGACATATATTAGAAGTATTAAAAGGAAGAAATATTGTAGTATCAAAAAGTGGTAGGAAAGGAAGCGAATTAAGTCAAAAGGGAATAGAGGTGCTTAAGTTATTAAAATAGGCAGTTAAGTAGGCAGATTTAACTGCCTATTTAACCTATAAATATATTTTAACATTATGTATTATTTAATAAGTAAAGTAAAAGTTTTCCTAAAACGAATATTGAAAAAATTTTTATGATTATTGCTATTTTTCTATTGAAAATATTCATGAAACTAGACTAAATTAACTCATAAAATGAGTGTATACCTTTATTAGAAGAACATCTGAAAATGTATAAAATTAAAAAATATATTAAGTTAATGGACTTAAAAATTATACAAAATATCTAAATATAAAAAAATAAAATACAAATTTGGCATAGTGTTTGCTTAAAGTAATTGATGTACAAAAGATTATAGTTATAATCTAAAAATAATAGAAGAATTGGAGTGCATTAATTTATGACAAACAAAAAGCCTATAGTAGGTATATCAGGTAGCCTTATAATAGATGAAGGAGGAATGTTTCCAGGATACGAAAGAGCATATGTAAATAATGACTATGTTCAATCAGTCGCTATGTGTGGGGGTGTACCTTACATAGTTCCAATGGTTTATAATGATGAAATAATAAGAGAACAAGTAAAAAATATAGATGCTCTTATTTTATCTGGAGGGCATGATGTAAATCCCTTAAATTGGGGAGAAGAACCACATCAAAAATTAGGTGGAATATTACCTAAAAGAGATGCTTATGATTTTAAATTATTAAAATATGCCTTAGAAATGAAGAAGCCAATTTTAGGTATATGTAGAGGAGAACAAGTTATAAATGTATGTGAAGGAGGTAGCTTATATCAAGACTTATCTCTAATAGATGGATGTTATATAAAGCATAATCAAGGTCATTTATCAAATGTAGCTACACATACAGCCATAATAAGAGAAGGTACGAAGTTACATAATATATTAGGAGAAAGTGAGATACATGTTAATAGTTTTCACCATTTAGCTGTAAATGAGTTAGCTAATGGATATATAGTTTGTGCAGAATCTAAAGATGGAGTAATTGAAGCTATAGAAAAAGAAGGAGAAGAATTTGTATTAGGAATTCAATGGCATCCAGAAATGATGACAAAGGATTATCCTATCATGCAAAAGCTATTTAAGGCATTAATAACAGAAGCAACTAAATAATTATAAATATATATTTTGGTGGAGGAAGACTATGGAAAGTAGTAAAAAATTAGGTTTTTGGAGTATAGTACTTCTAGGCATTAACTCAATCATAGGTTCAGGTATATTTGGATTGCCAGGAGAGGCATATAAAATGATAGGACCTGCAAGTATTGTTGTACTAGTATTTTGTACAGTACTTGCAGTATCTATAGCGCTTTGTTTTGCTGAGGCAGGAAGTTGGTTTGATGAAAATGGTGGACCATATCTTTATGCTAAGGAAGCGTTTGGTCAATTTATAGGTTTTGAAGTTGGATTTATGAAGTGGGCTATAGGTATGATAGCTTGGGCAGCTATGGCAAACTTTTTTGCAATAACGATTTCTACTGTTTGGCCTCAAGCAGCAGATCCATTTACTAAAAATGTTATAATAGGTGTAGTATTAATAGGTCTTGGAATAGTAAACATAATGGGTGTACAAGCATCAAAAGTTTTAAATGATATAATAACTATAGGTAAACTTGTTCCATTAATATTCTTTATAGTTGTAGGAATTTTCTTTGTAAAAGGTGGTAACTTTAAACCGTTTGTAATTGTACCATCTGGTGAAGCTACAACAACAGCATTTGTTGCAGCTGCAATATCATTATTTTATGCATTTACAGGATTTGAATCTTTGGCAGTTGCAGCAAAGGATATGGAAAATCCTAGGGAAAACGTTCCAAAAGCTTTAATTACAGTGATGGCAATAGTATCAATTGTATATGTGTTTGTTTTAGCTATAAGTGTTGGTGTATTAGGTCCTAAGTTAAGTGGAGCAGCAACACCTGTAGCAGATGCAGCTAAATCAATGGTAGGTAATATTGGAACTTATATAATAACAATAGGAACAGTAATATCTGTTGGTGGTATAAATATAGCAGCATCTTTCTTAACACCAAGATCAGGGGTTGCATTAGCTGAACAAGGATTAGTTCCAAAGTGCATAGCTAAAAATAATAAAAAAGGTGCTCCATATATAGCAATAATAATAACAGTTGTTGGAACTCTTTTAATAGCTTGGTCAGGTTCATTTAAATTTTTATTACAAATAAGTGTTATATCTAGATTTATACAATATATACCAACATGTATAGCAGTATTAGTATTTAGAAAGAAATATAAAGATAAGCAAGTAAGATTTAGAATACCAGGTGGAGCATTTGTACCAATATTTGCAGTATTAATTAGTTTATGGCTATTAATAGAAGCAGGAATTAGTGACCCTATGAAGATAGTATGGGGACTAGGTGGATTACTAATAGCTGTACCATTCTATTTCTATATGACTAAAGTGTATAAAGTTAAAAATGTTGAATAATAAATAGTATCTAGAATTAATATTTTAGAAATATAAAAAAGAACACTTTAGAGAATTACTAAAGTGTTCTTTTTATAAACTATTTATTAGCTTGTCTAGATTTGTTGTATTTTAATCTATCATGCTCATTTAAGAATTTCTTTCTAAGTCTTATAGCATCTGGAGTTATTTCAACTAACTCATCATCTTCTATAAATTCTAAAGCTTCTTCTAATGTGAATGTTCTAGCAGCTTGTAACTTAACTGCTTCATCAGTACCAGAAGCACGAACGTTAGTTAATTTCTTATTTTTACAAGGGTTAACAGTCATGTCATCTTTTCTAGAGTTCATACCTATTATCATACCTTCGTAAACTTCAACAGCAGGGTCAACAAACATTTGAGCTCTTTCGCTTAATGCATTAAGAGCATAAGCCATAGTAGTACCAGCTGTTTGAGCTATTAAAACTCCGTTAGTTCTTCCAGGTATTTCACCTTTATGTTCTTCATATCTCTCAAATGATCTAACTAAAGAACCTTCTCCACGAGTATCGTTTATGAATTCACTTCTGTATCCAAGTAATCCTCTTGTTGGAGCGATGAATGTTATTTTAACATAGTCACCTTCTATTTCCATAGCTTCCATCATTGCTTTTCTTAGGTTTAATTTATTTATTACAGTTCCTGAGTAAACTTCTGGACAGTTAACTATAACTCTTTCCATTGGCTCTAATAACTTACCATCTTCTTTTATAAATAAAACTTCTGGTTTAGAAACACCTATTTCGTATCCTTCACGTCTCATGTTTTCTAAAAGGATAGATAAGTGAAGCTCTCCACGTCCTGATACTCTGTATCCATCAGTTGTGTCTAATGGCTCAACTTTAAGACCAACATTAACTTCTAATTCTTTGTCTAATCTATCTTTTAAGTGTCTTGTAGTTACGAACTTACCACTTTTTCCGCAGAATGGAGAGTCATTAACTAAGAAGTTCATAGATAAAGTAGGTTCTTCTATGTGTATCATTTCCATTGGAATTGGATTGTCACTATCACATATAGTTTCACCTATAGATATATCACTTATACCAGCTATAACAACTATATCTCCAGCATAAGCTTCATCTTTTTCAACTTGGTTTAATCCTTCATAAACTGTAAGCTTAGATATTCTTCCTTTAGCTACTGAACCATCAGCTTTACATATAGAAACTTGAGAACCATTTTTTATAGTTCCTTTGTAAACTCTACCGATTCCAAGTCTACCTACATAGTCATCATAAGCAAGTGCAGATATTTGTAATTGAAGAGGTTCTTCACTGTAATCAGGGTATGCTTCAACATGTTCAACAACAGTTTCAAATAATGGAGCTAAGTTAGTACTTTCATCGTCCATTTCTTTCTTAGCTATACCTTGTTTAGCTATACCGTATATTATTGGGAATTCACATTGCTCATCAGTTGCGTTTAAGTCAACGAATAAGTCAAATACTTCATCAACAACTTCTTCAGCTCTTTGATCTTGCTTGTCTATCTTGTTTATGAAAAGTATTGGTCTAAGTCCAGCTTCTAAAGATTTTTGTAAAACGAATCTTGTTTGAGGCATTGGTCCTTCACTAGCATCAACTAGTAATATAACTGTATCAACAGTCTTTATAACACGTTCAACTTCAGAAGAGAAGTCACTATGTCCTGGTGTATCTACTATATTTATCTTGTAGTCCTTATAGTTTATAGAACAGTTTTTAGAATATATTGTTATACCTCTTTCTGCTTCAAGGTCATTACTATCCATTACACAGTCTTTAACTACTTCATTATCTCTAAATGTTCCAGATTGATGTAAGAAAGCATCAACTAAAGTTGACTTACCAGCATCAACGTGGGCTATAACCGCTATGTTTATTATTTTGTTTTTTGACATTGAATATGCTCCTTTCGCATTAAAATAACTTATTTAGTATAGCACAGTATAACTGTGTATACAAGATACTAAAACTTAAAATAAAAGTATAACAATGAATATATTTTATGTAAAAAAAAATAATTTAAAGTTAATTTTAAAGATAAAAAATAAAAGTTAGTTTTTTTATCTAAGGGAAAATGTTTGTGGTAAAGGGTAGATATGTATTAAAAATTTTGAATAGAATTTAGATTGCATTTTTTAGTTTAATGAAAATAACAATGAGGAAATCAATAAATACAAATAAAAAATATTAATTAAATGAAAAAATCCTACCTATTTATATAGGTAGGATTTTAATGTCTAAAATATGTCTAAAAATTATTATAATATAAATTTAAAAATCTTAGTTAATATTAAATTATTTTTTGAATATTCCAAATGGCTTACCAACAGGTAAAAATACTCTTCCAAAATGAGCATTCAGTACTGAAGCAGCAGAACCATAGAATGAGAATACTGCTATAAGCATTTCTGAGTATGCAGCAAATGTATGAGTTGCTTCTGACATTATACCGAATGAACTTAAAGTAAGCCCTATAAATAAGCAGTCTATAAGTACAAATATTATAAATAATACTTTATGTGTCTCCATTGCACCTATAGTCATATATAAAGTAAATATTAGGTAACCTAAGTATGCAAAACCTAATTGCTTAACATCTATAGTAGAAGCTAAAGCTTGTCCAAATACTCCATTTTGAATTAACCATACTAATCCAACTGAGTACCAGAAAAATGCATATCCACCAAATGCAGTAGCTCCAAATGTATTGTTATGTTTAAAATCGTTTATACTTGCCATTAATTGGGCAGATGCTCCTAAAAATATTGCCCATGGGATAACAAAAGATACACCAGAAGTTAATCCTAACTTTTGAGATGATGCAACTAATGTTATCATTGCTAATCCAAAAAGCCCTAATGCTGAAGGATCAGCAGTTACAACTTTAACTTTAGTTTCGTTCATGATTTCCTCCAAAAAAATTTATTTATAATTATATAAGTTCATCTTTGTATACAATATACTTTATTCATAACAAAGACTAAACTATAATAACATCTTTATTGACAAAAACGCAAGAGAAAATTCAAAAAAATTCAAATTGAATAAAATTTATAAAAATATACAAATGTTTACTGTATATTTTTATAGGGTAATAATAATTTAAAATAATTAATTAAATAAGGAGAATGAAAATGATTAGAGTGTGTCCATATTGCTCAAACGTTGATGTTAATAAATTAAAAGAAATAGCTGGAGAAGAAAATGTAAGTACAGGATGTATAGGTGTTTGTAGAATGTATTCAAAAGAGGCTGTAGCTAAGATTGATGGAAATCTTGTTATAAAGCAAACAGAAAAAGAGCTATTTGATATGATAAAAAAATAAAAAAATACCATGATTAATCATGGTATTTTTTATGCTTAAGGAAATTATGATACTTTAAAAACTGTGTATAATTATTGTAGTCAAGTAATACCAATAAGTTTAGTTGATCGAAAAAAAGATATTTTGAGCAACTGATGAAGTCATTGGCGACACGAAGTGTTTCTCTGACACGTCGCTTAGGCGAAGTAAATTTTTTATCATATATAAAAGGAAAGGGATATATATAAATTAATTAATATATATAATTCAGAAAATCGATAAAAAAATCTATCTATAAATATACAATATAAATTAAAACAAAAACATGGGAAATATTAGTGTGGGTAATATGAACAAAGAAGGCAAAAACAGTTCTTGGAATTACATTTATCTCGTCACTTATGTTGGTAGGATGTAGCTCCACTAAAACTTCAAATGTTGATCAATTTGTAGTACTACAAAATTAAAATGCAAGAATGAATATAAATCTATCAATAGATAATATATATTTTAAGATATCAAAAGGATTTAATACGATAGTAAACTTATACGAAAGTAGTGAAGTAGATAGAGTTGGTGGTCCAAAAATTAGAAACTGTATATAATTATAAAATTCCCCTTTATTTTTTAAAGGGGAATTTTATATAAAAATATATTTATTTGAGAATATATTCTTTGTGAAGTATCCAATTATTATCTATCCACTTATATATTGAAATATTATCAAAACTGCAATAGAAATCACAAGGGATATTATTTACATAATCCCACAGTTCATTAAACTTACTTCTTATTTTTTTAGAACTTATTGTAACATGGAATATTTTATCCTTACCATCATGGCTATCAAAGTTTATATAATTTATAGAGGAAAGTTCATCTATAAGTTTATCATGAACAAATTTAGCATCATTACTCATAAAAACTTTCATATATATAACTCGATCATCAAAATGATCATATCCATGTATTTCATAAGGTGTAGCATCATTAGAATTAGAAAATATATTTAATGTTTTTTCTAATTGCGAAATATCATCACTTTCAAAAGGGGATTTTATAGTAAAGTGAGCAGGCAGTTTAGAAGATTTAACACCAAACTTATCAAAGACATCCTTTCTTAAAGTGTTATTAAATTTGCCTGCATCTTTTTTTAAAACACTAACTATTACATATCTCAAATGTTTACCTCCAAGTATATTTATACTAATTTTTAACAAATATTTCATAAAGAATTCATATAAATATTATAAAATGAAATATAACATATATTTATATATTAAGTTAAAAGGTTACAGTATTTATACCAATTATAGTATAGACACATGTTATATATAAATATACAATATATTATAAGGTTATGATTATCAATGTATAATCACAATAATAAAAGGATGGGATGAAAAATGAGCTTTTTTAAAAGACTAAAAAATATAGTGGATGCAAAGGCTAACAAAGCGTTAGATAAGCATGAAAATCCAATTGAAATGTTAGAACTATCTATAACTAAAAAAGAAAAGTTATTACAAGATGCTAAAAAACAATGTGCAAACTTTATAGCATCAGTAGATGGAATTAGAAATGAGAAAAAAGATATACAAGAAAAAATAGATAAATATGAAGAAGCCACTAAAGTTGCTATACAAAAGGAAGACAATGAAAAAGCGCAAAACTTTGTAAAACAAAAATTAGAACTTCAAGGAAAATTAACTCAAACAGAAGCTAGAATAAAAGAACAAGATGAAAAAATACAACTTGTAAAAAATAAAATATCAGACTTAGAAATAGAAATATCTAAAATGAAATCTAAAAAGCAAGAATTAGCTACAAGACTTGATGTTGCTGAAATAAATAATGATATAAATGAGACATTAGCTGGTTTAAATGATGATCATGGTATAAACTTAGATGAACTGGAAAAGAAAGTTGTTCAAAAGGAAAGCTATGGTAAAGCATTAGAAGATTTAAAACCTAAAGACGAAGATGAACTTTTAGATGAATATATAAGTAGTTCTCCATCAGTTGATGATGAAGTAGCTAAAGAATTAGAAAGAATAAAAGAACAAATGAAAAAATAAGTAGATTATATTAATCTATTTAAATATTTGTAGATGAATGCTTCGTTTAAATACCAAATCATAAAAGTTGGTTATATAGACGAAGCAAATTTTTTTTATTAGTTAATGTAAGGGGTGCAAAGTTATGGCAAATGAAATAATACAAAGCGAAAAAGACAAATATAAAAAGATTTACTCAGATATAATGTTTTCTTATGATGACTTAAGACAAATGTTAGATGAAAATGAATTAAATAAAAGAACATTTATAAATAAAGTTGAAACATTAAAAGATTATATGGACTTTTTAGATAGATTAGAAAGTGAAAGTAAAAAAGATAAAGGCTTTTTTAAAAAATTATTCAGTAAAAGTGATGATATAGAATCAAAAATTAATAATTATTTAACTATAGATAAAAAAAGGGATATAGATAAACTACAAAAGTGTAGCAAATGTAAGTGTATAAATTGTGCATCAAATTGCATGGTTAATTCTTGTTTAAATTGTAGAGAAGAAGAATATGTATATGGATGTGATAAAAAAACTGATGCATTTACTAAAACAAAGGAAACTGTGACTTTATACGATGGTAATAAAGAAATAATATTTAATGTAGCAGGATACTTAATAGAAAAAAGTGATAGCAATATATTTAGATATGTATATTTAATTGATTCAAAAGACTATGATAATCAACATTTATTAAGATACTCTAAATTTAAAGGGGAAGAAAATTATGATTCTGTAATAGTTGATGATAGTCAAGATGAACTTATAAGACTTAATAATAAATTTATAGAACTAGGGCTTACAGTATAGTGAAGAAAAATAAGTTAAGATTATTTCCCCTATTATTAGTAGCTTTATTTACGTTTTTAGTTACATTTAATTCACTCTCAATGATAAAATCAGAGGCCTATGGGAAAGATTTAGGTGAAGTAGCTTACTCAAGAAGTAGGAGCTCTTTTCATTCAAGTAGTTCTAGTAAAAGTTACTCTAAGCCAAAGAGTATAAAGCCAAGTTCTGGTAGTTTTTCTAGTAAACCAAGTAGTAGCTTAAAGAGCAGTAAAAGTAGCAAACCACAAAGTACTATAAAGCCAGATTCAGGAGGCTTTACGACTAAGCCAAGTGATAACAGCAATATAGACAGTAAAACAGATAGCAAATCAAATAGCACTATAAAACCAGACTCAGGAAGTTTTTCTACAAAGCCTAAAAATGAAAGTAATGAAAATAATTCTAATACCAATAAAAAATATTATGACTATGATGAGCCTAAATCAAGTAGGCCTATATTTGGAGGAGGATATTATAGCGGAGGATTTAGTCCTTTTGGAAGAATGTTTTATAGTTTTTCAATGAGTTCGTGGATAGTAAAGCTAGTAGTTATATTAACTATAGTAGTAGTGTTATATATAGCAATAGATTTTATAAAAAATAGAAGAGACGGAGATTAATATTAGTAAAGAAAAAACAACCTATGGTAGATAATAAGTCTATACATAGGTTATTTTTTTACAGATAAGGATTTTTTAGTATAAAAGTATTGATAAAAAATAGGTTATAAAATGGATATTTTAAGTATAAGAGGAAATTATTATGATATTAGGAAAGTATATTTTTTATTTGTTAAGTGATAACACTTAAAAATTTATAGACTTATAAAAATGTTTTAATATACCTATACAGGGTATATAAAAAATATAATTAAAAAATAAAGGAGCCAAATGACATGGGTAATATAATTACAAAAACGTATAAAGTCACAGGAATGACTTGTGCAGCATGTGCAAAAGCTGTTGAAAGAGCCGTCAAAAAGCTAGATGGAGTACAAAGTCAGAGTATAAACATGGTGACAGAAAAGTTAGAAATAGTATACGATGATAGTAAAGTTGGTTTTGAAGACTTTAAAAAAGCTATACAAAAATCAGGATATGATATATTAGAAGATACAACATATAAAAAGGTTGATTTAAAAATTGGTGGAATGACATGTGCAGCATGTGCAAAAGCTGTTGAAAGAGCTACTAAGAAATTAGATGGAGTAGAAAGTTCAAGTGTGAATATAGCTACAGAAATAGCATCAATAAGTTATGATCCAAGCAAGATTAAATTATCTAAATTAGAAGAAGCTATTAAAAAGTCAGGATATGAAGTATTAGAGAATAATAAAGATAAAAATCAAATAGATGAAGATAAATTAAGAAAAGAAAAAGAAATGAAAACTTTATTTACTAAGTTTATAATAGCTGTAGGATTCTCTATACCACTATTTTATATAGCGATGGGACCTATGATAACAAAACCCTTTGGTCCATTACCAGTACCAAGCATAATAAATCCTAATACAAACCCTTTAAATTATGCACTAATTCAAATGTTACTTGTTATACCTGTAATGGGAGCTGGGTATAAATTCTATGTAAATGGATTTAAAGCATTACTAACAAAAAGTCCTAATATGGATTCTCTAGTTGCAATAGGTACATCAGCAGCATTTTTATATAGTGTATATACAACATTTAAAATAGCAAATTATAATGGACAAATGCCTCACGGACATCATCAGTTATACTATGAAAGTGCAGGAATAATAATTGCTTTAATATTACTTGGGAAATATTTAGAATCAAGATCAAAAGGAAAAACTAGTGAAGCAATAAAAAAACTTATGGGACTTCAACCAAAAACTGCACTTATATTAAAAGGTGATAAAGAAATTGAAGTACCAATAGATGAAGTTGAAGTTGGAGATATAATAATAGTAAAACCAGGTAGCAAGATACCAGTAGATGGTGTTGTAGTAGATGGTACTACATCAGTAGATGAATCAATGCTTACAGGGGAAAGTATACCTGTTGAAAAAAATATTGGTGATAAGGTAACTGGAGCTAGTATAAATAAGCATGGAAGTATAAAATTTAAAGCAGAAAAA